>JAEVZU010000062.1 GCA_023392075.1 Bacillota bacterium
AAATCACCGATGAAACAACAATAAATATTATATCTATTAACTTATGCTTAACCTTTCCTTTCCTTATTCTCGCCTATCCTCAAGTACAGCAAAACCATCAAAAAAATGTCCTTCGTACATATTTTAACTTTATCCCTTTTATGTTATATATGTACATATCATATAATATTTTACACTATTGTGCAAAACAAAAACTGGAATAATCCCTTGATTTTAGGTTATTCCAGCCATATTTTTTAAAATACAACTATTGAAAATTATTCCTCATATTGTTGGAAGATTTCGTTTCTAATTTTCCATTATTTTGCTTCATGATTTCGCCGTGTCTTTACCGAACTATTCTGATGTCAAAGTTCTGTATTCCGTTGTTTTGTATTCATTCTGTGCGCTTAATAACTTATTTTTAACCTAATCATAGGAATAGAAATATAAACTAGAAATGCAATAAGTTAGATCAGTACAATTATCAATCTTACTCAATCTAATAATCCCTTCTTATTTTTACTTGGTATTTCCAAACAATTTAGTATAACTCAGGACATTTTGTAGTTATATTACGTTCTATTTTGGATAATAAAAAGGCACCTTCTTTTAATTGAATGTGCAGTAATGATTTTGTTAACTTACTTTTCCGTTTGCTTAGGTGTCCAAAGTGAAAATTTCATCAACATGTTTATCAAAAATTCTTGCAAGCTTCATAGAAAGTTCAAGTGTTGGGTCATATTTGTTATTCTCAATTGCATTAATTGTTTGCCTCGTTACACCAACTAAGCTAGCGAGGTCTTCTTGTCTAATACTTTTTAATTTACGTAATTCTTTAATATTATTCTTCATATTAATAACCAATCTTAAAATAATAAAGAAGGAAACCCACAAGAACAAGGAGTATAGCAAGTATAATAAATTTAAGAATACTGCCCTTACTCTCCTTATCATCAGCCTTAATCATATAGATATATCTGGAAATTAAAACAATTAAAACTTGGGAAGTAAACAGTACCATCGGTAGTGTTTCTCCTAATCCATCAATGTAATTTTTAATTCCCCATCCCAAAAGAAAAATAGCAATTAAAGACCAAGATATTCGTATAGACTTTAGTGTAATCGCCTTTTCCATTTCATCCATTCTTTTCATATATATCCCCCGTAATGTCAAAGTGTTTTTACATTTTTGATTATACATTTCATTAAAATAAATGTCAAATACCTTTGACATTTTAATTACGGGTATAAAATAATAGGTCATATTATTCAATTATTTTTAGCACCATCCAATAAAATTTATAATCACACCAAAACCCTACCATAATATTCCATATAAAATTATTTATGCCGTAGTACAAGAAGATTGCCTTTTATCCATAGTATTTACTGCCATTTAAAATCCGCCGGTTTCTCAAGCTGAGGATAACCATCACCGGAACATTTATTCGGTATAACTCTTTCATACTTATCTTTTCCACAGTTGTAAACCGCATAGCCAGACTGCCACTTTTCCATATCCTCGGAAAAATAGTATGAAAGTAATACCTTTTTGCTGTCAGGACTCCATTCAAGGAAGCGCACAGATGGATCAGGCCTCTGATAATCACCTTTTTTATATCCTAACTTCTCACAATTTTCCATAAGATAAGAAGATAGATCTTGTTTATTTGTAGTCAAAGTAGCTAAATTTAATACAACAGTATTTGACCATAACCGTCCGCCATCGCCAACAACCAATTTAGATCCATCAGGACTCAATAGTCTCTGTTTCATTCTATCCTCCCAGAGCACAAAAGTAATATTCATATGTCAATAAAAATGAGACTTGCTGCCTGTCACCGCATGTTAAATTTATTAAACTTTTAATTTCCAATTGTATAAATTAATTTTGGAATTATACGTCCTTTTTTAAGAAGTGATTCTATTTCTCCGCATAAAATGGCCCCCATTCTAATATAAAATTCCTTAGCCTGAGGACTTGTAACTAAGCTGAACTCTTTTACACCACGACTCCTGCAATCCTTGATCAAGTGGTTCCAAAGCAATTTTCCATAGCCTTTACCTATGTATTTAGGAGCAATATAGAAATACTCCAGGGAAGTTTCGCTCTTATCATTAATTACACTGTAAAATCCAATTATATTATCATCATCTTCTAGGATAGTTGTTGGATTATTATTTATAAATTCTTCACTGACACTATAAACAGCCCTGAACTTTTTCATATATTCCGGATCATATCCCCAATAAGCTTCGGAACTGATAGCTAAATCCGTTAATATATTATGCTCGTATTCTTTGGCACTTCTTATTTTCACCATTTACGAAAATCTCCTTTTATAAAATTACAGCAGCAATACCAAACACTCTGACTGGGAAGTTAATCTAATTACATATAATTCTATATATGGAATACTATCAAGTCAATATTATTAAATATAACTATTGGTTGGAATGACAAACACTTTTGACTCCCATTTTTTCCATGATAAACCAATTCGGCGTGTGATATAGCTTTAATCTTTACTTAATATAATATGCCTTTATAAGCCAACTCGAATCTCCTATATTCTTCTGCAATAGATTCCTTATCTTCTTTATCCAGTATCATGTACCTCTCTTTGATTGACCTCAGCAAACCAACTGGAATTTCTTTTGCAATATCCTGAAAACAATCAGTCGCAAGCTCATCCATTATGTCCCTCAGTAATATCGGGGCAATTGCACTAATCCTGTCTTTTACTAATCCGACAGCTGCATTTGGTTCACTATTATATATCAACTTAAATGTAAAACCCTGCAAATATACATCTCCTAATCCATTAGTTAAAATATTCCCACCCAGTTCTATCATTTTTTCTTTGTTCCTGTCTGACAGTTCAATTAAAGCTTCACTTGCTTCCTCCAAATCTTCTAAATCTTCAATTACACCAACCAGTTTGTATGTTTCAATTCTTTTTATATATTCAAAAAAATCTGTTTGGTCAATAAGATCAATATCATTACTTTTCATTTTAACCTTTCCTCCAACTCAACACTACTTCAATGAGATACAATTTCACACTATAAAAGAATTTTAATATCTTATATAAGACATATCGCTTAATCGCCTGATAATATGTTTACCATCTTCTTTTTCTTGTAAAAAGGATACACCGCCGGCTAACCCGAATAAATCGCATTTATTTAGCATTTCTACTTCCAAACCAAGCCAAATTGCGTTAAAAATACTTAATGTATCACCATGCGATATAATGATAATATTTTCATTTCCATTGTTTATAATTTCATTATAAAAAGGTTTTAGTCTGTTCCAGGTATCTCTGCGAGATTCTGCACCATCGAAGGCTCTGTCGTCTATGGTTTTTTCCCATACTTTTGTGTTTTCATGTGCCCATTTAACCGATTTGCCGATGGCATTTCCAAGATTACGCTCTCTTAATACATCCGTTAATATCGGACTTACTTCAAGATATTTTGAAACAATTTCAGCCGTATGTTTTGCACGAAGTAAGTCAGAAGAATATATAATGTAATTTTTATTTGCCAATTCACTTCCTAATTTTTTACCTATATTTTCAGCTTGCTCTATACCTAGATCTGACAAGTCCCAGTCTGTCCAAGAGCCAATCATTCCATTTGTATGATGTATTGATTGGGTATGTTGGATTGTAATTATGTTTTTCATAGTTACCTCGCACTATATATAAATTATTTTTACTTCATATTAATCAAACTTTTTGCATCACATCATAAACTACTACCTTCATACTACATGTGGGACAAATCAGGGTCAAGAATTTTTTAACCAGCACCGCACGCTTTTGAAAACCCCAGCAAACTAGCTGTACCTTCTAAGTATCATTACGCAATTTCAAGTTTTAATTAGTTTAAAATGTTTTCTCTTTGACATAGGAAGAGCCCCTTCGTTTAGATTTTTATCTAACAAAAGGGGTTCACTTCATACTGAATAATGCAATAAACAATGCCAAGTAAACCAACTTTACATTAGGCTTACACTTTGTATCTTGGGATATGTCAGTTTGATCTAAGTTCAGAACAATCTTTCCACTCGCTATTGGGGACAATCTGTTCATCAATATCTTTATGTATTCGTTCCCATTCTTCTTTTGATAAGTCGGTTTTTCTACCCTCTATATTTTGAAAATAATATACTCCCTCTTTTGTTATTATAGGGTACTCATTTATTATATCACCATGTTTTTTCTTGTAATATTCATAATCATCGACAGTTATTGAAGAATACTCCTTTTGATTTAATGGTTTAAATTCAGAGTTAAATTCAACAATGTGTTCAGAGAGATTACCATTGTCTCATATGTTTCAAGCAACTTTCCACCTTTTAACGGTTGCTTAAAACAATTCTTTTCTGTATCATCAACGCCAATACATTTTATTTTCCCATCCGAATAGTAAAAAAGAGCAGAGTCGTGGTCGGAGGTCAACTGAATAAACAGTTCATCTCTTTTTTAGAATCATCTTCATTTATCAGAGTAAAGTTACCTGACAGGATAGACCTATATGCTTTCCACTCCTCATTCTCGTTCGGATTAACCGTAGCTTCCGACTCGTTAGTATTTGACGTAGCAGGGCTCACGGTTTTAGCTTCAATTACAGATTGGGGCAATACACGCTGAGAACATCCCTCACACCATAAAAGCAATAGAATAATTATTAAAAGATATAAAGCACTTTTTTTTCATATTCCCACGTCCTCCACATGATAAAAACTGAAATGTTTATAACACCCTCTTGTCTATAATATAAATAACCATTAGTTTGTAGTTTTTAACTATTATGTCTAAATCAAAATCCATTACATCTATACTATATTTGGGATTAATTGGAGTCAATGTATTTTTATTTGAACAAGTACCGTAATCTTGAATTTTGTCAGCATCTACTATTACCCTTATTTTTGCTCCCTCCTTCAGTTAAAACTTATACTGTCGGCCCGGATCACCGGCGTACTTTTCTTATTTTGCGCCCGAAAATGGACAGTAAGAATACGCAAGTTCAATTTTGCTGAATGTGCGGTAATAATTAATTTAATTAGTTTATCATCTGACTAATACTATATATAATACTAATTCAGTTTACTCATTATATACGGAAATAAAAACATTGCAAATACTATGATCATTATGATGATACCTACTATTCTTCGTGAAATAAAATAAGCATCAGTTGGTTCTTTTGTAGCTTTCCAACTTTCAAAAGTTTTCCACAATAATTTAGGATTTATTGCATTTAATAACCCAATTATAAATATAAATCCTATAATAATTAATGGAAATATCAAAACTCCTTTTGACATAAATCCAACTCCTTTTCTTTTTTCCAAAAACACTTACACTAATACTATATCTGGAATCAAATCAGATATCAATTATTACTACACTATTCAGTTATCAAAGTCCATTCCCGCCGCTATCTGTCGGGTAGGTAGGAAGCCGGAAGCCTTTCGGCTTCTTTCCCCCCTAAGAACCGTACAAGTCTCTTTCAAAACATACGGCTCAACCCACACTCTGATTACTCAAAGTGCGGTTTCGAGCGAGGATATGCTTAGTGACTAGCATAGTTTCCAAAGAAACACTACCGATTAGCGACTTCTTGTCGCACATTCAAATCACGATTCAAAAGAATCTTCAAAGTTCTTACACAATTTTAGTATTCATCTACTCCCTTTTTCAAGTTATATTTGCAATGTTTACTTTGCGTCTATTGTTAAGTTTACTTTGCAAATGCTATAAAAACCGGGCTGAAAAAATACATTTCTCCAGCCCGATTTTTGCTCCAAAACCACTAACATTGCAGCCGAGTTTTACTTTTTACCCTTCCTGCTACAATTGGTCCTACAATTTCGTAATCAGCACTACGCACTCTAGATGGATGGTGTGTGGAAGAAGAATACACAATATTATTGGCAACTAACTTATAATAAGCTGGGTAACTTCGGTAACCGGCACCATAAGAAAGAACCGACAACTGTGATTTCACTCACATGTTATCGGCTCTGCGTCTTAGCGTCTGGCTCTTTGATAACAGATACATTTAGTTGTTTTACATTGATTATCGTTTCTTGTTTACACTTGGGACAAAATAACGGGAAGTTTTCAAGCACCGTATCACCAAGTATCTTAACCCGTGTTTTATTGCCACAGACAGGACATAATATCCATTCATATTTAATCACTATACCATCCCATTTCTTGATGTTTTTGTTGATCACAATTATTTTGGTTCCTGCAAACATTAAGCTGCTTTGCGATTATAAACCCTCATTGCGAAAATGTATGCCACGAGCATAATTCCGATGCACCATGCAAGAGCAACCCATATATCATTGCCGACCGGCTGACTAGCCAATAACGCGCGTGTCGTCTCCACGATTGACGTTACAGGCTGGTTCTCCGCAAAAACACGGACAACTTTGGGCATCGTTTCGGTCGGCACAAAAGCTGAACTGAGAAAGGGTAGGAAGAGCAGTGGATACGAGAACGAGGACGCCCCCTCCATGGACTTTGCCGTGAGCCCAGGAATGACCGCGATCCAGGTTAGCGCAAGTGTGTATAGTGCGAGTATTCCCGCTGCCGCAAGCCAGTTAAATATTCCCGCGCTTGAACGGAAGCCCATAATAAGCGCAACGAGGAAAATAATAACGACGGTAAGCATGTTGGACACAAGAGAAGTCAGCACATGACTCCAAAGCACCGCCGAGCGGCTGATAGGCATGGAATTGAACCTCGAGAAAAGCCCTTTCTGCATATCCATAAACAGCCTAAAGGCGGTGTAGGCTATGCCGGACGCGATAGCCATCAACAGTATTCCCGGTAGTTGGTAATTAATATAATTCACATCATCACCCATACTCATTTTTATTGCGCCACCGAACACATAGACAAACATCAGCATCATCGCAATCGGCGTTAGCGCGACCGTGATAATCGTGTCCGGGCTGCGCAATATGTGCTTCATTAAGCGGCCGGTTAATACGCCTGTATTGTTTTTCATTTTGTTTCACCTCCTTTACCAATAATCGCGAGGAAAATCTCCTCGAGTGTCGGCTGTTTTTCGATATATTCTTTTTTTACAGGTGAGAACAGCTTTTTAAGTTCTTCAAGCGTCCCATTAGCGATAATTTTGCCCTCGTTCAGGATAGCGATTTTGTCAGCAAGCTGTTCTGCTTCCTCCAGATACTGTGTTGTGAGCAGAATCGTCACGCCGCTGCCGGCAAGCTCCTTAACAGTTTTCCAGACCTCAAGTCGCCCTTCCGGGTCAAGCCCCGTCGTCGGCTCATCGAGGAAGATGACGGCGGGCTTTCCCGCAAGGCTCATGGCGATGTCAAGCCTGCGCATCATGCCGCCGGAGTAATTGCTTACCCTTTTGTTTGCCGAATCGCTTAATCCGAAACGTTCAAGGAGGTTATCGGCGGTTTGAGAGGGATTTTGTATTCCCCGGAGTTTGGCAATCAATATAAGGTTTTCCCGCCCTGTGAGAATGCCGTCCACGGCGGCGAACTGCCCGGTCATGCTGATAGATTGCCTCACCTTGTCAGACTGCGAAGCTACGTCAAAACCGTTCACTGCCGCGTTTCCCCCGTCGGATCTCATAAGTGTCGAAAGGATGTTAATAGTTGTAGTTTTACCAGCACCGTTGGAGCCGAGCAGGGCGAAGATCTCACCCCGCTTCACTTCAAAATCGACGCCCTTTAGGACTTCTGTGTCCTTGAAAGACTTTTTTAGACCTTTCACTTCAATTGTTTTTTCCATCCCCATATCCCCCTTTTACTTTGTTTTATCCGTAACCTTTTTTATGGCTTTGTTAACTGCCTGGTCAACCGATTCTTGATAGATGTCGGCGTAAGTTTTTGAATCTTTGATTAGATCGTCGCAGAAAGCCGCTACGTCACTGCCCGTCACTTCGAGCACGCCTTTCCCCAAGGCCGCGCCTTCTTCAAAAAGATCGATAATCCCCGCGAGCAAACCCGTCCCGTTGCTTAGCTCAACAGGGCCGACCTTAAAGAGATATTTCTGAATCTCATGATAAACAATCTGATAATCTTGCGGGAGCGCTTTGACGCGCGCCAGGTGCGCCCGCCATTCTTTTTTGCCTTCGATGATTTCTTGAATTCTCATTTTATCCTCCTATTTACCTAATTTTTTAGCAATATTATTGTTAAGTTGCTCGCGCCACTTGTCGCGAAAAGACTTCGCTCCTTCTTCGCCGGCCAGCGCCGAACAGAAGCCTTTGATATCGTCACCCAAAACCTCTTGAACACTCAGACCGTCCGCCGCCGTCTCTTCGAGCAGGCCAAGCACGCCGTCAAGAATTGGCATGAGGTTGCGGCCGGTGAAATCCGAGCGCGGCCAAAGATTGGCCTTGATTTTTTCCCATGCCGCTTGATAATCAGCCGGCAGCTTTTTGGCCCGCGATTCAAAAGCTTTCAATTCTTTCGTCATGTCGCTGCCCGTGATTTTTTCCCAAAAATTCATTGTTTTTTCTCCTTTAACTCGTTCATTTTTGATGATACGAACTCCCATTTTTCCCAGAAC
>JAEVZU010000134.1 GCA_023392075.1 Bacillota bacterium
AAAGGCCTTCCGGACTAAGTATGGCAAGGACAAGATAGGCTACCACCACCCAGGATAAAAAATACGGAAGGAAAATTACAGACTGGTATAATTTAGCTGCCACCTTATTTTTCAATTCATTTAGAATTAGCGCTATAGTTACGGCAAAAAACAAATTTAATACAATAAAAATGAGATTATAGCCTATGGTATTTCTGGTGATTCTCCATGCCGCATCGGATTTAAACAAAAACTCAAAGTTTTTAATTCCCGACCAGGGACTGTGCAAAAAGCCATCCTGATAGTTAAACTCCTTGAAAGCTATAATTATCCCGAACATCGGAAGATAATAGTTGATGACTACCAAAATAAACGGAGGTAACAGCATAAGAAACATCGCCCTGTTGGTCACCAATTCTTTCAAAAAGCCTCCCGGACGTTTTGAAAGCTTTGGTTTGAGTGTGGTGTCCACATTTGTAAACATTTCATACTCTCCTTATATAATTTTTTTATTTAAGTGACGTTTTAGGTTTGATTAGATATGTGAGTAGATCTAGTATACAGACTTATTAAGCTCAGCCATTTTCTTTACAAATTCTTTTGAAGACATCCTTCCGGCAAACAGTTCAGCCACCAGATCCTTGTGTGTTTCGGCATCAGCCGCCGGCAGAATGGTATCCCACCAATTGACAAAAGATGTTCCGGTTTCCATCAGCTTCAATGACTGTTTGGAGATGGGAGACATTTGGGATTTATCCAGATCATCCGTTTTCCAGCAGGAGAAACCCGCGCCGCTCAGGTATCCTTCCCTGCCGGCCTTCTTACTGATAAATTCCAGAACATTAACAGCCTCCTGCCTGTACCTTGTATTAATATTTACATAGTACCCGTCTGCGCTTCCTCCATAGAACTCTTTCAGCGTACCCGTTCCGCCGTTTATTACCGGAAAGGGTACCACTGTTACATATTTTTTAGTTGTTGATTCTGATTCTTCTATGATGGATTCTACCCAGTTCCCCTGATACATCATTGCCGCTTTCCCCTGGGAGAATTCGACCACCATATCATTAAAGCTGGTGCTAAGGGCATCGTTATTAAACGCTTTTGCATTTACAAGCTGCAATAACTTATCAGCGGCAGCTTCAAAGTCGGAATTTTTAAACCGAGCGGGATTGTCAAGTGTATTCAGGCATGTCTGATTACCCGCCTGCCGCATGGCTAGTATGTTATACCAGTACATACCGGTCCACCTGTCCTTTTCACCGACAACAACAGGTATTATTCCTTTGGCTCTCAATTTTTTCACAGCTTCTAAAAGTTCATCATATGTTTCAGGGATTTTAGCACCTGCCTGTTCAAATAACTGAGTATTACAGTATAAACTGGCAATAAAAATATACATGGGCAGACTGTATATCTTTCCGTCAAACCTGCAGTAGTCGATTGCTCCGGGAACTAATTTGTCCAATGTTCCCGCGTTTATATACGAATCCAATGGAAGAATATTTCCTCCTGAAATATAGGGTTCTACAAAACTGCCCCCCCACATATAGAATAAATCCGGAGCTTCATTTGCTGCCAGCGCAGTTCTTATTTTTGATTTATACTGTTCACCATTCCAGCTTAACTCTTTAACCTGGATGTTTGGATTTTGAACATTCCATTCTCTGATAGCATTTTTTAGGGGATTTGTTTTCTTATTGGATACATTTACCCATTGATGCCATAAAATTAACGTTTCCGGCTCTGAAGCGACATTTTCCCGAGAGGTTTTATTGAATTGCATTTTTATGCTGCATGCAGTCTGGCTGAATAATAAAGAAAGCACAATTACCGTTAATAAAATAATTCTCATTAACCTGCTCATTGTTTGTTCTCCCTCAGTTAAATTTAACTTCAGCTTGTATATCATTATACCCGGTACTTTGATGTAACTCGATTCATTATTTTGCTGTTTACATTCAAAATCTTAGCAGGGAAGAACATTTTATTAAGATATTCATATTTGAGTTATACTTTTTGGAATAATAATTTTGGATATTATAATTTTGAGTTTTTGCGGAATTCATTAATGCTGCAGCCGTTAAATTTTTTAAATATTATACTGAAATAGTGGGAATCATTTATTCCGATTCTTTCACCTATTTCGTACACCTTAAGGTCGGTTTCCATAAGAAATTTTACAGCACTCTCCATCCTTACCTTTGTAAGATATTCCACAAAAGTCTGGTTGGTTCCCTGCTTGAACAAACGACACAAGTGGCTTGGACTGATAAAGAATTCTTTAGCCACAGCCGAAAGTGAAAGTTCCGCGTTACTCATGTTTTTTTGGATATACTCACAAATCTGCATAACTAAAGAATTGGCTTTTTTTTCATTAATACAGTGTACTTTATTTATAACTCTAATAATTAGACTTTTGATATAACTCTTCAATTCAACCAGATTATCTATTCTTGAAACCTGCTCATAAGCCTGTGTAGGATATTCCCACAGGCTGGACGCATCAATTTTCAGTTCCAGCAGAACATGCATACAGGCTGACAGCACATCAAAGGCCTCCAAGCGTATATTTTCCATAGTTGCTTCAGAACAATAACGGTCTTCTGCAAAAAGCTCTTCAATCAGCTCATGCATTTTTTCCCTCATACCTGCTTTAATGTAAAAATCTATTTTTTCAGCCTTGTTAGGGATACTTCTTCTGGAAACTTCATTGCCGTATGTTATGTCGGAATAGTTTATAACCTGGTTTTTGCCGATGACAACCTTGTAATTTAAAGCATCACATGCTTCACGGTAGGAGCTTTTAATATTTTCAATACCCTGAACCTTACTTCCGATCCCAATGCATACAAAACAGTTGCATCTGTTAATAATCAGTGTTTTAATTGCTTCGCAGCAATCGGTCAAATCCAATGATTCATTATTACTCATCAGGACAATTCTTCTGCTGCTGTCAAAAAATGTCCATGTATATTCATCTTTTCTGGTAATCTGACGTATGCGTTCGGCACACTGAATTTCCAGGAGAATACTGTTTTCCTCCCCGGAGTCCATCACCTTAATAGAACTGCTGACTTCTACAACAGCCGTTTGAAAGTAATTGGCCTTAGGATTTATATCCAGTCCGAAATACGTCAATTTATCCGCTATTTCACCTGCACCCAGTTCACCCTGTAAAAGCTGAATCATAAACTTTTCTTTCAGGTAGGGAAGATTCAGCTCCAACTGCTGTTTCAATTTCTCATACTCCTTGATATGCGTCCTCTCTGCTGCAATTTTTCTTTTCAACTCCAGTGCAACCTTTTTTATTTCCTCGGCATTAATGGGTTTCAACAGGAAATCCGAAATACCGAGTTTTATGCTTCTCTTTGCATAATCAAATTCATCATGTCCGGTTATGACCACAATTTTAATGTGCGGGTACTTTTCAATTACATTTTTGCTGAATTCTATTCCATCCATAAAAGGCATGCAAATATCCGTGAAAATGATATCAGGCACCAAAGCATCAATCATGTCCAGCGCCTGTCTTGCATCAGGCGATTCACCCACTATTTCCATGTCCAGTTCTTCCCACTTTATCCGCATTTTTATAAGATTCCTGATTAAGTACTCATCATCTACTATAAAAATTTTCAAACTAGGCATGATTATACTCTCCGTTTCCATGATCAACCGGTATCAGTATTGTAATCCTGGTCCCTATACCCACATCACTTTCTATTTGAAAACAGTCCTCATTACCGTAAAAAATAGACAGCCGTTCTATTGTGCCCTTGAGACCAAAGCTGGTATCGGTTGCTCCTGTGTTATCTCCTAAAATTTGTTCTATATATTCTTGAGACATGCCAATACCGTCATCTTCTATTGTAATCCGTATATGGCCAGCCAAGTGTTCTGTTTTTAAAGTGATGGCACCGCCCCCAGCCTTGTTCCGGAGGCCGTGGTACAGGGAGTTTTCCACCAAAGGCTGTAAAACAAGCTTCAGAATTTTATAACTGTTACATTTTTCATCAAGGATAAAATGTGCCTCAAACAAGTCAGGGTACCTCATTTTTTGAATCTTGAGGTAGTTTTTTACCATAACAATTTCC
>JAEVZU010000178.1 GCA_023392075.1 Bacillota bacterium
CATAATTATCATTGATATGAACTCCGAAGAGCTTACCGGCATTCATTGACTTAACCACTGCCTCTCCCGGATTTTCCCCGGCCAGAAGCGCATGTCCGAAATCAAGATTGACACCGACATTTTCAGCGTTGATAAGCTTTGAAAACATCAAAACCGTACTGGTACTATCCAGTAATATGTGGCTTCTGGGTTCTCTTGCCTTATACTCAATGGCTATTTTGTAATTTTTATCGTAATCGGCAACCTCTTTAATGCCATCCATTTCATATTGCCACATAGCTTCATAATTATCCTGGAACGGATAATCAAAGCCGTCCTGTCCGGGCCATAAACACATTTGACCGGCTCCCAGCTCCTTTCCAAGGTCCACTGCAGTTCTGGAGTAATCAACGGCTCTTTTGCGGGCCGCCGGATCTCCGGAGGTAAAGGCACCTTTTTGAAAATCCTCTCCATCCCAGACATTAGGATTTACCGACATTACCTGAATATTTTTATCCCCGCAGAACTGCTTTACCTCTTTGTAATTCTTTTCATTAACATGTGTGGGATAAACCAGCTCGACCCCGTTTAAACCTTCAATTTCAGAAGCCTTTTCAAGCTTTTGCAGAGCAGTATCCTTTGAAGCGTCATAATTATATGCGGAATCCATTACCCATAAGCCTATTGATAATTTATTAAACAAATTTACTCCTCCTCCAGGTTTATTTTTATCCTTTGACTGCAGCTGCCGAAAGACCGCTTATCAAGCTCTTTGAGAAGGCAGAGAACAACAGCAGTATGGGAAGTGTTGTAAGGGACAGGCCCAGCACCTGTGCCGCAGTGTCATTTCTAAAGGTTGTGGAAAGCTGGCGGATTCCAAGCGGAATTGTATACAGACTTTCATTGCTTATTACAACCAATGGAGTCAATAAATTGTTCCATGACCATAGAAACGCCAGGAGGGCAAGTGTCATGCATGCGGCTCTCATAAACGGCAGTGCTATTTTCACAAACAGCGTAAATTCATTACAGCCGTCTATCCTGGCACTTTCCATTACTTCATCCGGAATTGCGGAGCTTGCGAACTGTGTCATCCAGAACACGCCGAAGGCACTGGCAGCCGGTGGTATGATCAACGGGAGAAGAGAATTTCTCCAGCCTATGGCCTGCATTTCTATAACAAAAGCCACAAGTCCCAGCTGCATGGGAATCATCATTGTAACCATTACAGATGAGAATAATGTTTTCTTAAACAGGAATTTATATTTTGCAAAGGCAAATCCGGCCATGGCACAGACAACAACCGTTAATATTGCAGAGCCTCCTGCAACAAGGATTGAATTTTTATAGAAAGCCAGAATATCTATGGAAAAAAGAGTTTTTATATTTTCACCCAGATAATTTCCCGGAATAAACTTCATTCCGGTAAAGAGGTCGTTTGTATAGTAAGTTCCCATTATTAGCATTGTATAAAAAGGTAATATGGCTATAATCGAGATCAATAATATCAATACAAAACCAATTATATTAAGACCTTTTTTCTTTGGCATCAGTCCTCACCTCTCTTCATAATATAGTTGGCAATAACGGTTAAAAATCCAATGAATACAAACAAACCATATGCTATTGTAGATCCGTAGCCAAAATTCATAACTGTGCCGAAGGCGGTATCATACATCAGCCAGACGCCGGTGAGACTGGCATTTTCCGGTCCGCCCACCAAAGGCTGCCCCTGTGAGGTAAACATCATGAAGGGTTCTTCAAATATCTGGAAGCATCCTATCATTGTGGTAAGAACTACAAATATAAAAACCGGTTTAAGCAGCGGTACCGTAATTTTGAAAAACTTCTGTACCGGATTTGCACCATCTATATCTCCAGCCTCATAAAGCTCAGGATTAATGTTTGTTATTCCTGCCAGGAACAGAATCGAAGTATAACCGTAATATCTCCATATAGTAATCAAACTGATCATTATTCTTGACGGCCAGGGTTCTCCAAGCCAGTTAATATTCTCTTTAATCAATCCTAAGCCCGACAACACCGCGTTAATATTTCCGAACTGGTAATCAAACAGAATACCGAATATTAAACCAAGTGCTACCGGAGTTGTGAGGTAGGGTAAAAAATTAAATAATCTGAAGGTATTTTTTCCTATCATATTTTTGTTGCTTAACATTGCCGCTATAACCATTCCGAGGAAAATCTGCACCGGAATTATCATAACCATGAATAGAAGAGTATTTCCTAAAGCGCTGTAAAATCGTTCATCCTTTATTAAGTGTACATAATTCTGTAATCCTACAAAAATCTTTTTATCAAAGCCATTCCAATCTGTAAGACTTATATAAAAAGTAAACAGTATTGGGAATATGGTAAAAGCAATCCAAATTAAAAAATATGGAGAAATAAAAATGTAGGGTGCTATCTTTGTACCTAAATTTATTTTATTTGATGAAATGCCTTTACTTGATTGTCCGGTTTTGTAAGTTAAATTCTTAACCAATCATCTCACCTTCACTTTTAAAAGTATTGTTAGCATATTGAATGCACGAATGGTAGGACATTGACGGAAGTACCAACTTCAATAAATGGAGCTTTCCATTTATTGAAGTTGCACTTGCGCACTATAATCAGTAATTCACGTATTGCAATTGTCCCATTTTGAGACAGCCTCACAGGTTATTACTGCTGTAATTCGGGGAACTTTTTAATTATGTCGGCTTTCAGCTTGGGCAATGCCTGGTCTGCCGAGAGTCCTGTGTCCATCGCTCTGAGTGCTACAACTATTGAATCATATATTCCTGCATCATACTCTGTCATCGGTCTGGTCTGAGTATTTGGATTCTTGGCGATTTCCATGTATTTCTGCATTATGTTTTGTCCGCCGAAGTATGGGTCTTTGTTCGCATCATTTGTATAAAGGCCGGTATCATAAACTTTTGAATAAAGTGTCGGGGTTCCCTGTGTTCTGAAGAAACCTTCCGATCCCTCCCTGGACATTGTGAACCATTTGATATATGTCCAGGCAAGTTCCTTGTTTTTGCTTTCCTTTGGAATACCGTATGCGGTACCGCCCCAGCTGTAGCCGCCGTTTGGAGGTGTTATGAGACCGTATTTGCCGTTTGCATCCTTATCGTTGGCTTTCATTACAAACGGAACAAACCAGGTGGGTGCAGCGTAGAATACAACTGTGTTGGAAGCAAAGGAGGAATTCCATGCAGGAGTCCACATTACATATTTACCCAATGCTTTATCCTTTATCAGCTGTTCAATATATTTCATTGTGGGGAGCACAGTTGTATCAAGATTCAGCTTTTTGTCCTGTACCCATGGCTCTTTGGTGTATAAGCCTATCAATGCATAGTAGGCATCATCTGAACCGGCAAAGAGGAAGTTCTTTCCTCCGCTCTTTTCAGAGATTTCCTTACCCTTCTGTACAAAAACATCCCAATTTGTAAGTACTTTTTCCAATTCGGCAGGGTCATCGGTGCCAAAATACTTTTTGGCCAGTTCACGGTTATATGCATATCCGCCTACACAGTTGTCAATCTGTACACAAACTATGTCACCTTTTTTATTTTGTGAAATTGGAATTGCAAATGGAACTAAATCATCCTTGTTCAAATTATATGGAGCCGCATCCAGCTTTTCCCAGATATCCAGGTTTGCAAGACTTCCTCTGGCAGTCATTTCAAGATTTGCTACATCAGGCATATCACCGTTTGATGCTGCTGTGGTCTGTAATTTCTTGACATAGTCATTCTGCGGAACCATTACATAGTTAACTTTTATATCCGGAAATGTCTTATTGAAGTCTACAGCACCCTTCTTTTCATAGTCACCCCAAACCCATTGGGTGATTTCGCCCTTAAGGGCACCTGTCTGTGACGTGCTTCCTGCGGCTGTACTCCCGGCAGCTGTGCTTGTTGTAGTTTGAGCCTGCCCGGAACTTTGCGCAGCCTGTTCATTACTGCTTCCGCAGCCTGCCAGCATTGTCACTGTCATTGCTACTGCAGCGGTCAAGCTGACTACTTTTTTGAAATTCAAATTTTTGTTCATGATTTTTCCTCCCAATTTTCTAATTATAGAAATTATAGTGCTACCAAATGACTAAGTTATTGAACCCCCCTTCAATTAAATATAACGCCCCACCAAAATAAATCCGGTATTAACGTTGTGAAATAAATAATAGTACTATATTTAATAAGCAAATTAATGCTTATCCAGGCTACTTTTATATTGCCCAAAATTACATTTCTATTTTTGTAATATGGTAAATATTTCATTAACTCTTATTGTTCTATTGTCATTACATTTGATATTATAAAAATACGATACGGAAATAATTGCAATGAATTTTAATAATTTGCTTTATCTGTACAGCTCTACGGTAAATTGGTTTCTATCTCCCCTATACCTTGCTATGGAATACTCCGAAGGTATATCATCTTCGGTATAAGCTGTTGTTTTGACCAGACACAGAGCCTGATTTTTCTTGATATGCAGAAGCTTTGCAACCTGATCGTCTGCATTTACGGCTTCTATCTTTCTGAAAACCTTGAATATTTTTATATTATACTTTTCTTCAAGAATGGAATATAGCGAGTTATTGACAAAGTCCTCTTCAATGATTCCCTTGCAATACTTGTATGGCAGGTAAGTCTCCAGATATACCACCGGTTCCTCATCTGCGTATCTGACCCTTCGCAGATAGACCAGTTCATCCTCAACTGCAATATTCAGCTTCTCACATATGCCGGCTATACCCTTTATAACCTTGAGATCCAAAATCTGCGTTGAAGGTGACAGGCCCTTTTGCAGCATTTCATTGTTAAAACTCTGAAGGTGCTGAAAAAATCTCTCATCTATCTTTGGTCTTGAAACGAAGGTGCCTTTGCCTTTCAGCCTTTGCAGATAACCTTCCGATACCAATTCGCTTAAAGCTTGCCTGATGGTTGGCCTGCTGATATTCAAATGCTCACTGAACTCGGCCTCGGTAGGTATACTGTCCCCCACTTTGAGTCTCTTATTGTTTATTTCGTCAATAAGCAGCTTTTTTAATTGATAGTACAGAGGTACCGGTATATTTTTATCTAATTTATATGACCCGCTTTTCAAATCCATTACTGAATCCCTTGCTTTCTGTTTATTTTATAACGCATCAGTTCAGATGATTATGAATATCCGCTGCCCCGTTATATAACTTTGTTACATGTTCAATATATAATAATGTAATAACATTATATACTAAAGTATTTACTATTTCTATAACCACCTTATATAATTTTGCAAAAAAGGGGTTTTCAAGCATTTATCAGCCTTTGTCCGATACGGGTAACTTTGCAAATATTGGCTCAAGGGCCTTATAAGTGTCATTGAATATTTCAAACAGGCGGGAATATATTCCGGAGTATTCGGCTCTTGGCAATATGGTGTTCTTCACCTTATTCAGTTTGTTTATAATCTTGAAATCACTGAAGGCACCTATTCCTATACCTCCGCAAACAGCGGCTCCCATTGAGGTGGCTTCCTCCATGTATTCAGGTATCACCACAGGCTTCTGCCATATGTCGGCCAATATCTGGAGCCAGACTCTGCCTTTAGCGCCTCCTCCAATAACAGTCACTTCCTTCACCTCGGAATAGTTATTCAATATATCAAGAATGACCTTTAAATTATAACCAACACCCTCCAGTACCGAGCGCAGGATATCTTCCTTTGAGCTTGTCATGGTCAGCCCTACAAAAGCACCTTTTGCAGCAGGATTCCAACGTGGGCTGCGCTCTCCAAGCAAATAGGGCAAAAACAGCAGAGAGTTGGCACCGGGCGGTGAATTGAGGACTTTATTGTCTATAATACCATACGGGTTTACACCTTTTTGCCCTGCATCCATTACTTCCATATCACAAAGTGTATTCTTGAGCCAATTGTAGGAATACCCTGCGCTCTGCATGGTTCCGCAGGGTGAATACATTTCGGGGTCAAGATGCACCCAGTTGAAGGTTCTCATTTTGTCATCATAGATCGGTTTGTCTGTGGCAAGGGCAATCCAGGAAGATGAACCTACCACATTGTATGCTTTTCCTTCTTCGACAACACCTGCTCCAACAGCGGCACAGCTTCCGTCCCCGCCTCCCATAACCACCGGGATTCCGGCTGTGAGTTCTATTTCCGAAGCCGCCTTTGGTGAAATCACGCCGGCAATATCGGTAGACGGATGTGCATCGGGAAGAATTCCCCTCTCAATTCCAAGAGCGTTTATTATCTCGTCCGACCATTCTTTTGTGTTTATATCAAACAGGTTCATGCCCGATGCATCGCTATAGTCGGTAACCATATTGCCTGTAAGCTTGAATATGATATAATCCTTGGCATGCAATACCTTATAGGCACTGCTGTATAGTTCGGGCAGATTGTCCTTGATCCACAGCATTTTCGCGGCAGAATAGGAGGCACTGATCCGGTGGCCGGTTATTTTATAGGTCTCCTGCATGTCCAGAACGGAATGCATGAATTTCTCCTGTCTCACGGCACGTGTATCGGCCCATATGATGGAATTCCTCAATGGCTTCCCTTCCTTATCCACCAGCAGGCAGCCCATCATTTGTGCGCTGAAGGTGATGCAGGCTATGTCATTTTTGTTTATCCCGGCCTTTTCAATCAGCTGTCTGGTCGAAATGCAAACCGCTTTCCACCAGTCCTCCGGGTCCTGTTCAACACAGCCGGGTCCGGGATAAAAGGTATCATATGCATATACTACACTTGACTGCAGTTTACCTTCAAAATCATACAATGTAGCTTTATTTCCGCTTGTTCCAAGATCATGAGCCAATATATAGTTTCCCATTAATCACTGCACCTCTTATACGCAAATATTGTGCCGCCTTACCATGCATAAGCCGTTGGTGTAACTCCGCCGGGTCCGGGGAATATTTCATCCAGCCTCTTTAAAACCGTTTCATCCAGTACAATATCCACCGATCTCAGGGATTGTTCAAATTGCTCAAGTGTTCTGGGGCCTGTGACCGGGCCTGTGACGGCAGGATTAGCCATGAGCCAGGCCAGGGCTACATTATCCTCACGTTCTCCAAGTTCCCTGCAAAGTTCACTGTATTCCTCCAATTGCTTTCTTTGCTGCTCAATTCTGTCCTGGTGCTGTCTGCTGCGTTTCCCTGACGCATTCAGAGCATTGCTGCCGAGCAAACCGCTGTCAAGCGGACTCCAGGGAATTATACCAATACCGTGAGCTTTTGCAGACGGCAGCACTTCCAGTTCGGGGAGCCTGCAGTTCAGATTATACTTGTGCTGTTCACACACAAGCCCCATGAAATGCCTGGCTTTTGCCTCTGCCTGTGCCACTGCAATGTCCCAGCCTGCAAAGTTGCTGGAACCCACATAACAGATCCTGCTCTGCTCCACCAGTACCTCAAATGCCTGCCACAGCTCATCCCAGGTAACATTTCTGTCTATGTGGTGCATATAGTACAGTTCTACATAATCTGTCCGCAGTCTTTTTAAAGATCCCTCAAGATGTCTTTTTATCTTATATGCCGACAGGCCCGCCGCCGAGTTCGGTCCGTCATTGGGATCGCAGATATCCTCATGCACCTTTGTGGCCAGGACTACGCGTTCTCTTCTGCTGCTTCCCTGTGCAAACCAGCGTCCGATTATGCTTTCGGTAGTTCCCGCATTTTTACCCCAGCCGTAAATATTTGCCGTATCAAAGAAGTTTATGCCTGCATCAAGAGCAGCATCCATTATTTTAAAGGCTTCCTTTTCATCGGTATCAACACCAAAATTCATGGTCCCCAGGCAAAGTCTGCTTACCTTTAAGCCTGTACGCCCTAAAGCTGTATATTTCAAGAAAATCACTCCTTTAGAAATTAAATATCCAATTCGGCCAGGGTGGCTGGAAGTTCATGTTTTGTATTTACCTTGTCAGGACCGGTAACCAGATCAAAGCAGGAAAGAATCAGTTTTCCATTCCATATGATTGGTTCTCCCGGCTGATCAAGTTCACCGTTAAAACCGTCCGAGTCCGGGCTTTGCGCTATTCTTTCCACCCTTCCGTCAGGATAGATCTTGCCTACCGCATTAGCTGAAAAATCTGCTATATAAAGGTTTCCGCCGTCATCCATGATCATTCCGTCGGTTGTCTGCAATTGTGACGGATCCTGAGCCCAGATTTTGTTTTCCCTTACCGAACCGTCTTCATTGAATTTGATCCTGTAAACCGCTCCGTCTCCGAAATTTCCTATCAGCAAATCGCCGTTCCTGTCAAACTCAATACCATCAACGCCGTACTGGCAGTCTTTATTATAGGTCAGGAATGTGGTTAAAATATTTTTATCTTCAAGAGTATTGGTGATCTGAATATTTTCATCCTCCAGATGGAATCTGTATACGCAGCTTACCAGCAGTCCCGAAGGATCCTTAACCTTTGACAGCATACTTTGTGTAACGTATATGTGATTTCCTTTTATCCTCATTCCGTTGGGATGTTCCATCCCATCAGCCACAACGGTGGTTTTCACAACTTTACCGTTTTCAATTTTCAGCCTCAGTATTCTGCCTTTGAACTGCAGTTCTTCTGCTCCCGACCAGCCCTGATTATCACAGATATAGAGGTCTCCGTCCGGCCCGAATTCAATCCCCATCGGACAGGCAAGTCCTGTATCCTCACGGGTTGGAACATCAACCCACTTTGTAATGCTTTTATTTTTATCTATTTTTAAAATACAGCCGGGCATGCCTGGATCGGCATAATTGGGGCAGGCAAGTATGAGATTGCCGTCCTTATCAATTGACATTCCGTCCGGAGTACATACATATTCGGGAAGTAACGCAAATAGTTTTGAAGTCTTCATTTAAAAATCCGCCTTTCATTATTTTAAATTTTAATAGAGTGTGAGGGCGGTACCCGTCAATGAGATGCCCTGTTAGAATAATTAAATTAAAATTTAATAACAATCTTTTTCTTTGCTTTCCTGTTCTCCACCATTTCGAAGGCATCCAGAATTCTATCGAATTCTATGACATCCGATATGAAGTCATCAGGATTTAACACACCCATCTGGATCCAGTTGACTATCTGTCTGTGTGCTTCAGCTTCTTCAAGCTTTGAGGGCCATTGCACAAATTGAAGGGTCCAGTTGTATGGCGCCTTGCTCCAGTCCAATTCCATTCCCAGCTTGGGTGATATGCCATAGCAGCAGATTTTACCGTTATATTTTATAAGTTCCATTGCCTGGTTGATCAGCTGGTTAATACCAACCGCATCCACAACAAAATCTGCACCCTCGGGAAGTATTCCGTGAACCGCCTCTGAAACATTGACCTTTGTGCTGTTAAATACATAGTCGGCACCCATCTTTTTGGCTTCGGTCAATTTTTCATCTATAACATCGAACAAAACGATAGGACCTATGCCCAAAAGTTTTGCAAATCTGGTAAAGCACAAACCCACCGGTCCCGCTCCGAATATTACAAGTGTCTTGTTGGCTTCCATCCCAAAACGTTTGATTGCGCTTAATACTTCACGGAAGGTCACTATCATGGAGGCACTGACAGGATTTATTTCCTTCGGAACTATCTGCTGTGCATAATAGCCTTCTGAGAATTCCGGCGTACCGGGACCTTTTCCGTCCTCTGTCATGGCCTTCCAGTCACCTGTAACCGCATATTCGGAGAAAGCACCCCAGCCGGAATAGTATTGATCGGTTTTTCCTTCAAGGAACGGCAGCAGGACGATATCACCTTTTTTAAAGTATTTTACTTTACACCCCAGCTCAACGACCTCACCCACACCCTCATGTCCCAGTACGGCAGGATATGTATCAAAGCCCTTGAAGGTGCCGTGAATCAATTTTGTATCCGTACCGTTACAAACACCGCAGCTCAACACCCTGACCAGCATTTGATATTCGTTGTAACCAGGTTTCGAAACCTCTACTACAGATAATTGTCCCTTATCATCTACAACCAAACTTTTCATTTTTGTCCTCCCGATTTTAAAAAATTGATTCTATAGCGATTAATTTACAGTTATTTAGTATTCCTCTATTTAGAATTGACATCCGGTCGAATTAAGAAATAATCGAGCTAAGTAATTTTGACATAAAGTATTTTTGTTATAATGTAATTACATTATAACCTGAAATTTTTTTTAAAGCAAGACTTTTTTTATAACAGAAAAAAGTGATGTGGGCATAAATTGAGGGGATGCGTTTTACAATAGAACAATCGCAACACATGAATTACTGATTATAGTGTTCAAGTACAACTTCAATAAATGGGCAGCTCCATTAAAAGTATATGCCTGAAATTGTAGGAGAAACACAAGCATTTTAGTTGGCAAATCGGCAGGACGCCGATTTGAGCAGTAACCCGAGACAGGATGTCGAGTGTTCTGCGACAGCAAAAATAC
Source organism: Bacillota bacterium (assembly GCA_023392075.1). Taxonomy (GTDB): domain Bacteria; phylum Bacillota; class Clostridia; order Acetivibrionales; family DSM-1351; genus Ruminiclostridium. The sequence continues at coordinate 10,409 of JAEVZU010000178.1, forward strand.
TTGTGATGAGCCATACAAATTTCAGGCATATACTTTGTGAGCAATCCATTTATTAAAGTTAGTACGGGAGCACTATTACATTTTTCACATATATTGCAATTGTTTTAGTTTTGTGACACTCCCCAAGACATTTATTCCTCATCCTTTTTGTGTGTTATAAAATATTTCTCCATTCTGCTGTCGTCGGGATGCATCAACAGCTCCCGCCCGCCGTCCACGGCCAGCTGGTAGGCCATAACCTGCGGCACGGCCGACAATTCCAGACAGCTGAACTCCCCGCCCAGCAGCTCAATTTTGAGATCACTTTTATCCATAACCGAACTGCCCACCACCAGACCGTTGTTCCACACTTCCTTCATATACGCAGCCAGTGACAGTGCCTTTTTATCCTCTCTGCCCCCATCGTTCAGCACAATCACACAATGGCGGGTATCATAACCGTAATTCGGCCCGTGCATACCTTCCTCAAGTTCATAGCCCATTGAAGTTGTCTGCGGAATTTCCCACACTTTAACCGCGCCTTCCAGGGCCACACCATATAACGCACCTGCCCCTGTAAATATTATGCACTGTGATCTCATGATCTGGCGCTTACTTTTCTTAAGCCATTCAAGAGTTTTTTCAGTGACCGCACGATGGCTTTCCGGAACCCGGGCAGCCTGTGCCAGATATTCATTGTATTGCGAAGAAGATATTGCACCTCTGCGCAGACCCACTTCCAGGGCCAGGATCATATGTGTGAAAACTGATGAACTGTAGCCTATTGTACGCATCAGATATTCCTCGTACCCACAGCCCATATTAACATGTGATGAAGCCTCTCTTGCAAGGGGAGTCTCCCCTGATTCCGTAATGCTCAGACTTAAAAAGCCCATATCCTGAACCAGCTTTTGAGCTTTTCTAGTAACAATAGAGGTTCCGGTCTGTGATGTAAATATGTACAGGGCTTTGGGATTGTAGTAGCCGGTATTGTAACAAAAATCCGCGGGATAGCAGACCTTGGTTCCAATACCGGTAACCTTCTCTACAAAAATTTTCGAAGTGATAGCCGAGGTGTTGGAAGTACCTGAACCTATAAATATTATTTCATTTATATCATTTATTTTATCGGATAAATATTCAAGGAAGGAGTGCATATTCTCCTTCCTGCTTTGCAGTATCCCCTCCAAAACAGCCGAGATTCTTTTGATGCAGTCTAAAAGTGTTACCATATTATGTTTTTCCTTTCCATTTAAAAATGTAAGCTATTTATGCAGAACGCGCTTAGGCCACCGGCTTTCCCGGTATTTTTGATACTTTTATTCACCATCACTATTCGGCATCACAATACAAATCCGCAGCAAGCCAAAGCCACCGGCCGGCCGATGTGGTCCAGACCTCCTTATAGGTCGCATTGCCCGCCATGGGCCAATAAGGTACATCCTGATTGTCTTTCGTCTGTATTCCCACAGGTATCTCTCCGACCATTTCGCCGGCAAGAGCACAGTACTGCTGGGCATAGTTGCTTCCCTCACCATAAATAAGGGATTGCCCGAAGGGGTTTTTCCCGGCTACCCAGTAAAGCTGTTCCCGCGCAATGTCCAGCAGTTCGGCATCATTAAAATATTTTCCCAGCAATGCCGCAGCCTTTCCTGAGGCCAGATGGACGGCAGTATTCCCTCTGAATGAAAACCATACCGGGAAACACCGTACACAATATTTTTCATCCAGAACAGCCGCATTTTTCAGCTGCTCAACATAGTTCGATCTCTCCTCCTCATAAGAGGTTAACAGATGAAGCAGCGGGAAGGTTTCCCTGTCATCGGCCTCATCCGCCGAGTGTATCCCTGCCGGAATCATTCCGTAAGGCTCTGTATATTTCATTATGGCTTTAATGTACCCTCCGTAAAGTGTCATAGCCCTTTCCCACTGAGGAAGCTTTCCGCTGCCCTTCTGTGTGCGGCACAGAAGCTCCAGGGCCTGCATATATATCTGTTCTCTGGATTGGTGGTTGAAGTGTACTATTGTTTTTTTGGTTTCGTCACGATAGAAGAAGCCTTTCAGGGGAATTCCGCCGTTGCCTGTTTCCTGGCACATAAGCATGGAATCTGCAAATTTCCCGGCTTCCTTTGCATAATAATCGTCATTTGTAGCCTTGTATATGACCGATGCCGCCCAGCTGGCAGTGGCATAGTATTGAGAAAGGCTGGAATTATATGTGTGTTCATACATGGACGCCTGTTCCATACCTGCCGTTTCAAAGCGTTCAAGGGCAAACCGGAAATCACTTTTTGCACTGTCAAGGCATTTCCAGGCAAGCTCCGGATCCATATCTTTTAAAGCAATGGCTCCATAGGCTTCAATACCTGACATGAGAAAGTTTTCAAATGCATGATTATGTACACGTGCAGCAACATCATCCATGTCTCCTATCAAACCGTTGGTCCAGCGGCATACCCCGGCGCTGGACACCCTGCAGCCGTCTCCGAACCTCATTCTGAGTACGAAGTCCAACCCCCACTGAGCCTCTTCCAGTAAACGAAGGTACAGGAGTCTCTCCTTTTCACCCCCGGCATTATTCTTTACAGTTTCGGCCATCTCCAAAAGGGCATGTACAACCTCCGCCGTCTGGGCAGTCTGCTGGGATACATCTCCCGCATCATGCCAGCCGCCGTTATATACTGCTTTTACTCCATTATGTTCTGCAATGATGTCCCCGTGACAGGCTCCGTGTCTGCCTGCTACGGGATATCCGCACCTTTCGGAATACAGGAAATGTATTACTTTCCAGACTGCCTCCTCCATAATACGCGGGCCTATTTCAAAGCTCTCTGTGATAACCCCTCCTGCCCTGAGGCTGTATCTTCCGGGCTGTTTGAATTCAGAAAAATCAAGTATGGAAAAGCTACCCTTATAATTGTTAATACTTTTTATCTTTGCTGAGAAAACTACTTCTGAAGTTTTTTCTTCTATGAGCTGAAATTCTCCGGCAGCAATATTTGCAACGGCTGTTTTCTTACCTGCGGCCCAGTACCCTGTTGTCGAATATGAAATTGTATTCTTTTTGCACACCCAGCCTGTGGAAATGTCCGGTTCGGCTATCTGCTCAAGTCTGATATCACTTATGTCATATTCCATAATATCCGCTGTTGTAACTTCTTTCCCAAAGCACTGGATACTGAATTTCAATTCTGTTACCGAATCTCTCGGGAGCTCCGGAAATTCCCATATACAGCTGTTCCATACCCTGTTCTTCAGATTGATTATATGCTGGCCTTCCCTCATATACTTATCCGGAACCTTTTGTAACCCATCATTGACCAGGTTGACCGTTATCATGGGACTGTGATGACCCGGGCACTCCGGTTTTACTTTAAAGGAAATACGGTTATACTCTTCCCAATTCTCCCTGTTAAACTTCAAAACAACTTCCTTTTGACCGAAAAAGGTATAGTCACCGTCCTCAGGAGCACCTTCAGGCCAGCGGCCGGTCCGGACCGGCACGCTCATGCGCAGTACACCGCCGGTAAACGCGGCTTTTCCTGCACCTGCTTCACGCCAATCGTTCCCGGTGATTTTATCCCATAAGCTTTTACTATGTATTATCTCCTTTTTTAAAAGTCTTGTCTCTGCCGTTTTGCCCTCATCAGGCAGCAATACTCCGTGTATATATCCGGATTTGATCAGCTGCTCCTCAAATTCCCGCCTCATACAAGTCCTCCTTTTTAATAAAAACCGAATCCCACTGCGGCAGCACCTATTATACCGACAGTACCGGGGTTTAATTCCGAAAGAGCAATTCCTTTTTTTACCGATCCCAGTTCTTTTTTCCCTATCCTGTCGAGTATCTGCCTGTACATCCATCCGTCAGCCATGACTCCTCCGCCCAAAATGATCCTTTCAGGATTGGTAACCCTTATAAGGTTCATAATTCCGCAGGTTACTGCCGCTGCAGCTTCATCTGCAATTTTACAGGCCAATGGATCTCCTGCTCCTGCAGCTGCAAAAATGGTTTTTGCCGAAATTTCAGCCTCACCGAAGCTGAATAACTGTGAGTCGGGATACTTTTCTCCAAGTCCCGCTGCTCTTTTATACATACCGCGCCCCGAGGCTATTGCTTCAAGGCAGCCCAGTCTTCCGCATTCACATTCAACGTCACTATCTATGTCAATAACTATATGTCCGATTTCTCCAGAATCATTTTCCCACCCCCGCAGCAGTCTGCCGCCAGCAACGAACCCTGCTGCAATACCGGTCCCAACATTTAAATAAATAAAATCCTTATCTTCTTTTCCCGTACCAAAAGCTTTTTCGGCCAGGGTTGCAGCCTTTACATCATTTTCAATCCTGATGTCAAAATGGTATTTTTCCTTAATTAAACTTCCTATTGGAATATTCTCTCTTCTTGAAGGGTCGATCATAATCCAGTTTCCATTAATATAATCAACCTGTCCGATCATTCCCATTCCCGCATGCTCCGGCTTTTCATCTATCCAGCCGACCGTGGATATATAATCGTCCAGAGCTTCAAAAATCACCCTGGTTCCCTCTGTTTGTGTAAGATATCCTGTGTTATACTTTTTTGATCGCAGCAACTGCCCGTTTGAATCAACTTCACCTATAAGCAGTTTTGTGCCTCCCAAATCAAGAGCCAAACAAGTACTATTATCCGTCTTCTTATCCATATAGTTCTCCCTGATTATTAAACTCAACTCCCTATAATATTTGCTTCCGGCAGCAATCAATTAATGAATGCCGGCCGGGAGAACTGGCATTGTGCAGGATGCAGGCAGCCGTTCTCCCGGCCGGTATCAAATTTGAATCAATGGAAAATGTATAATTAAATGGTACACACTACTTTAATGCTTCTGCAGCCTTTGTCAAAGTCTCTTCCAGTTTCTTTACTCCAAGCTTGTTCAACGTAGCCGTCATTTCATCGTAATTTTTCTGGAAATCTGCATCTGTTGCCGACAGGACAACTTTTACTTCCTGATTTTTAATATATTCATTTATCTGGTCTAGAACCACCTTTTCATCGGTATCTTCTTTAGGAGCCGCTAAAGCCGGAGAAATAACGAGTTTTAAATTCTTTCTTACGGAATCCATGACATCCAGAGAATTTTGAGATACGCCCGAAGCTCTTCCTACCGCCTCTGTTACGCTTGATATTCCAAAATAGTAGGCAGGATTAAACTTTGTATAGAATACGTTTTCATCTCCTCTCGCGGTGATCCAATCTTCAGAGAACTTCGGTATGCCGTCGTCACCCATGGTGTAATCGATACCCTCTCTGCCCCATTGAGTCAATCTCTGGCCTTTTTCGCTGAACATCCAATCCATTAACTGAATGGATCTTTCAGGGTTTTTATTTTTCTGGGTTATGAATACTCCGGCCCAACCGGTCCCAAGTGTAACATATTTCGCATTTTCAACCATCGGCTGTGCCTGTACCCAGGTTGCATCGGCAAAGCCGTTCTTTCTGGTCATATCCGTCATCTGGTCACTTGTGGAACCTGTATACCAGCTGTATGAGAAAGCCTTGTTGTTAACAACCAGCTGGGTAGCCTGGGAGCCATCCTTGTATGCAAAATTATCGGCGGTCATATAGCCGTTCTGATATAATTTGTTGGCGTATTTCAAGAAGTTGATATATTCAGGTGAGGTAGTGTAGTGAATCAATTTATTGTCATCTGTTTCCAAAAGCTGTGAATTTCCGGGACACCAGTTTGGAATGAGCCATGTTTTGAAAATTGAGAGCATAAAGGTTTGATCTAAAACCAGCGGAATCATATCAGGATATTTTTGCTTTACCATACCTAATACCTTTGTATAGTCATCAAGAGTTTTCATAGAAGGATTTCCCAGCTCTTTAAGAATATCCTCTCTGTATAACAGCGATGCCAGTGTAGGACAGCCTGCCTTAGCTGCATTCCATTCCTCCTGTGAAGCCGAGGCATTCAGTATTGTATAGAAATGCTCGTCGGTTGCATAGGATTTTGCTGCTTTTACAGCCATATCGCTGGGTTTGAAATCCGGTGAATATTGGGAAATCAAATCATCCCATGCGTAGCTGTATTGGGATGTGGACAAACGGTCAAAGAGCTTGTCGGTATATACCATATCGGGAAGGTCATTTGATGCCACCATGATACCCAGTTGTGTATCATCAACCGCACGGGTAGGTTTAAGTGTTACCCCTGTTTCGTTTGTGATCTCTTCAGGTATGATACCCTCGAATTTTTCTGTCCAATACCAAGGGAAATCAATAAATACATCAAGTGTTACAGGTTCTTTTTCCGCAGAACCCGCAGCAGCCGTATTTGCAGCACTGCCTGTGCTGCTTGTGGAGTTTGCATTTTCGGTACTGCCACATGCTGCAAGCGAAGTAATGACCAATACTGCTGCTAGAATGGAACTGACTTTTCGTTTAACATTTTCACTTAACATTGTGTTACCTCCTGATTTAATATTCTTATAAATTAGACGGTTCTGCAGTCAGGATATTTTTTTATCCCTTAACCGAACCAATCATCATTCCCTTAACAAAGTATTTCTGTAAAAAAGGATATACGCAAATTATAGGTAATACCGCTATGATCATTGCTGCCGACTGAAGAGAGAAGGAGGTGATCATTGAGGACTTGTAGGCTGCCGCACCTGCTGAAACGCTTCCGCTTATCTGATTTTTGTTGACTATCTGCATCATCAGGAAGGACAGGGTTTTCAATTCCGGCTTCTGGACAAAAAATGCAGAATCAAACCAGGCATTCCAGTGTTCCACACCAAGGAACAGTGCTATAGTTGCAAGAAACGGCTTGGAAACAGGAAGTACCAGCTTCCAGAATATTATAAAATCATTAGCTCCGTCTACATGTGCCGAATCAAACAGTTCCGACGGGATTTCCCTGAAGAAGGATATACCCACCATAACAAAGAAAATATTCAAGGCCCCTGGAATTATGTATACCAAAAAGGTATTAAACAGATGAAGATTCTTCAAAAGCATATAATATGGAATTATACCACCTGAAAAATACATGCTTATTATAAGAATTGTAAAATAAAATTTTCTGAATGCAAGGTCCTTGAAGGATAGACTATAGGCTACCAGGCATGTAAACATAAGACCTATGGCAGTACCTGCAACGGTCCTGAGTACAGATATTAGAATTGCAGTTTTCCATTTTTCATCTGTAAAAAACGGTATATAATTTTCAATAGTTAATTTCTTTGGATAAAAAGTTACATTATCGGTCAGCGCAGACATTCCCTGGCTGAAGGATTGAATCAGCACGTAGTAAAAAGGATATAACGTAACGAATACAACTACGGCTAAAAAGATCCATTTGATGCTGTCAAAAATAATATCACCCTTACTTGCTCTTTTCATTGTTTACCCCCCATTAAAACAAGCTTGTATCCGAGACTTTTTTTGAAACAAGATTACTTCCGAAAATCAAAACCAGCGATATCACCGACTGTATAAGCCCTATAGCCGTCGCATATGCATATCTCCCGTTGGACAGTCCCACTTTGAATATGTAGGTCTGAATTATTTGTGACTTTTCCAGATTCATTGCGTTTCCAAGCAGGTAGGACTGCTCAAAGTTGGAGCCGCTGAGACCCCCTCCGAACAGGTTGCCTAAAGCAAGGATAAGAACTACCGCTATAGTTCCCCTGATGCCTGGAATAGTAATTTTCAATATCTTTGAAAATCTGCTGGCGCCGTCAATATCCGCAGCTTCATATAAGGACGGATCTATCCCGGTTATGGCAGCTAAAAATATAATTGTCCACCAGCCCATGTCCTTCCAGACATCCAGCACCACGGCCAAAGGCCAGAAATGACCGGCACTGGTGAGAAAAGGTATGCCCTCTTTAACCAGGCCCAAAGAGATGAGCAATTGATTAATCAATCCGTTGTCGGTTGCCAAAAAATTTATTGCAAGACCTGAGACGATAACCCAGGAAATAAAGTGCGGCAGATAGCTGATAGTCTGAATGCACCTCTTAATTTTATTTTGTTTTATCTCATTCAGCATCACTGCAAATATTATGGGCATGGGAAATGCAAATATCAGCTTTAAGAAGCTGAGAGCAACTGTATTTCTGATTATAGTCCAGAAGTTGATATCGTTTACAAATGCCTTGAAGTGCTTCAATCCCACCCAATCACTTGTAAAAATCCCCATAACACCTAATGAGATATTATAGTTTTTAAAAGCCATTACCAGGCCCGACATTGGTACATAACTAAAAACAAGCAGATATATTATACCCAATATTGCAAAAGTCTGTGGTATTTTTTGTTTACGAAAAGTCCGCCAAACACCGCTACCTTTATGATTATGACTAACTGTACCACGCATTTATGTATTCTCCTTATCTCTTTACCCTCTATTGATAATGTATAACACGCCTCACGCCGGCTATTTTGCCACTTTTCTTTGTCGTCGTCCTTGCCTTGCGTCAGCAAGGCTGCGTCCATCCTCCTCGAAAATTGCCAAAATATCTCGGTGCGGGGTCTGTGATTTTTGAGTGAGGTAATTTGGCTTGCGGTAAGGCAAACGGCGTGCAGTAAGGCTTTGTGCCTTGCAAGCGGCTTTAACGCAGCCGCAGGGCAAATTGACCACTCAAAAACGTATTGTACATTGTCAATAGAGGGTATTGTTTCACAACTAAAGAATACAGCTTTTGTCACGGGAAAAATACTGTTCATACTTCAAGTTTATGTCCAAAATTAAGGTCACCTTATTGAGTTATCCGTTTAATTTTGTTATAATCGACTAAATTATTTTCTTGCAAAGGATTGATTGATATGGCCATTCCTGCCA
>JAEVZU010000265.1 GCA_023392075.1 Bacillota bacterium
GCTGGAAGACTGTTCTGCTCAATCAGTTTCATGATATCATCCCGGGCTCCTCTATCAAGGAAGTTTATGAGGAGTCACAGGAACAATATGAAGCGCTGCTGACTGAAGGTCACAGGCTGCTGGATAAATCCATGAAGCACATAACTTCCAGGATTGCTCTGAAGGATAAAGCTGTTGTAGCTTTCAATCCTCTGGGCTTTGACAGGGATGATATACTTAGCTTTGATCTGCCTGGCGAAAAGAACTGCATTTCTCTTGAGGATGCCGAAGGCAAGGTTTATCCGGTTCAGAAAACGGAGGAAGGGAGCTTTATTGCCTTTGTAGAGGGAGTACCGTCAAACGGTTATAAGACTTTTTACATAAGCGATAAAGCGGAGCAGCAGCCTTTTGAGCTATATGCGACACAGGAGAAGGCCGGAAACAGATTTTTCGAAATAAGGCTGGATGACAGCGCAAATATCGTTTCCATATTTGATAAAATCGAACGGAGGGAAGTACTTAAACCGGGAACCAGGGGGAATGTGCTCCAGGCTTTTGAGGATAAACCCCTTAGATATGATGCCTGGGATATCAATATATACTATCAGGAAAAAATGTGGGAAATCAATGAAGTTGAAGAGATCAGAGTAATGGAAGAAGGTCCTGTAAGAGCTGCAATACGTATTAAAAAGAAATTCATGGATTCGACTCTTATACAGTATTTGTACTTGTACAATGATATACCCCGGATTGATTTCAGGAATGAAATCGACTGGAAGGAGAAACAGATACTGTTAAAAGCCGGATTCCCCGTTGATATCCGCACCGATAAGGCAACCTACGATATTCAGTTTGGAAGCGTCGAGCGCCCTACCAACTGGAACACCAGCTGGGATATAGGCAGATTTGAGGTATGTGCTCATAAATGGGCCGACTTGTCGGAGGATGGTTATGGTGTCAGCCTGCTGAATGACTGCAAGTATGGCTACGATATCAAGGACGGTGTTATGAGGCTCAGCCTTTTGAAATCACCTATCTGGCCCAATCCGGAGGCTGACAGAGAGTTCCATCGCTTTGTCTATTCACTCTATCCGCATACGGGAGACTGGAAGGACGCAAATACCATGCACATGGCCTACAGGCTGAACTGTCCGATGCATGCCGTACAGGAAGGTGCTCATGAAGGAACACTTCCATCCCATATGAGCACAGTGTTGGTCAACAGGAAAAATATAATAATCGATACTGTGAAAAAATCTGAGAATGGGCAGGAACTGATCGTAAGGCTGTATGAATGTCATAACAGAAGGACTGCTGCCAGCCTGAGCTTTTTCAAGACAATCGGATATGCCTGTGAAACCGATCTTGAGGAAAAGGAAATAGGAGTAATTGAGACCGGGGATAATACGCTGTCCTTTGAAATATACCCACATGAGATCAAAACCTTTAAGATCGGGCTGATATAGCGGTAATCATTTTTGCCGGTAATGGAAAATTAAGAATATTAATTAAAACCTAAAGGGACTGTTGCACAATGAATAAATCTTATTCATCAGGGCAGCGGTTCTTTTTTTATCCAACTTTTGAGGATCAGAAGGTATATTAAAAAAGTTATAAATTTCTTAAAATTGTTACAGACTTTACCCCTGTAAAAATCTCTTGAAATATATAGATTAAAATTGATAACAGTTTCTTAAAGTAGTTTCTGTATCTCCTCTGCTTTATTAACTATACTCAGTTTATAACAATATCTATAAAGGGGGAGCCGGAATGAAAAAGAAAGTTTCTTTAAATGATGTTGAGCCCGCACATCTTGAAGGACGTGATCTCAGATGGATTATAACAGACAAGACTGTCGGAGCGGATCAGATGAGCATAGCAGTAATGCATTGTTTTCCGGAAGCTATAGTAAAACCGCTGCATGCTCACAGAAACATTGAGGAAGTTATCTATATTGTGGAAGGACAGGGTCAAGCCTGGATTGACGGGGAACTTGTGGATTTTGTGAAAGGGGATGCGGTTTTTTTTCCTGCCAATTCAAGGCATCAGGTAAGGAATACGGGAAAGGAAATGCTGGTAACAGCTTCGGTTTTCTCAGCCAAAACATCTTCCGACGACTATATATTATACAACGAAAGTATGTTTTAGCAATTGCCAAAGCACTTGAGAATTTATCAATTTATGGGAAGGATAGTGTTAAAAATGAAGGAAACCAGAGTACATGTTTGGGATAAGATAGAGATTGAATTACAGGCAAAAAACGATTACATAAATCCATATTGCGAGGTGGAGGTATGGGTGTTGCTTGAGGGACCTGATTTCAGCAAAAAGGTTTATGGGTTCTGGGATGGAGGAAAGACCTTTAAAATAAGGATTGCACCCATGAAAGCAGGTAAATGGAGCTGGTGCTCAGGATCAAATACAGATGATCAGGGGCTGAATGGAAATAAGGGCAGTATATCGGCCGTGGAATGGAATGAAGAGGAGAAAAGGGTTAATCCATGCAGGAGAGGAATGATCATTGCAGCTGAAAACGGACGGGGCTTTCAATATTACGATAAAACACCGTACCTTATGCTGGGAGATACCTGGTGGTCTGCGCCTTCTTACCGTTATCCCTGGTATGAAGATGATACTGAACGCCGGGCCGGGCCGGATATGGGTTTCAAGGATATGGTACTTTACAGGAAAAGACAGGGCTATAACTGTATCGCAATGTTGGCAGGCCATCCCACCTGGGCAAATGACGGTTTGCCTCCTAAAATCAAAATGAAGGATGCATATGAAACAAGTATACGGGCCGCATGGATGGATATGGATTCGGGAAGTGCAAAGGATATGCACAATGAAGGCGGCAGGCCGTTCCTGTTCCCGGGAACAGTTAAAGGCTATGAAAATTTAGTGCCTGATTTTGATAAAATCAACCCCGAATACTTTAAATATCTGGACCGGAAGATTGATTATCTTAACGAACAGGGCTTTACAGTATTTCTGGAAGTAATCCGCAGGGATGTGAGCCAGGTCTGGAAGCGTTACTGCGGATGGCCCGACTCCTATGTAAGGTACATAGAATACATCTTTGCCAGATATCAGGCAAACAACTGCCTTTTCAGTCCGATTCATTTTGATTATATTGGAAACACTATCCTCCCCAGGGAGTTTAACCAGCCTGCCAACATGGTCATTGACAAATACGGCCATCCGCCTTTCGGAACACTGCTGGGCACCAATGCCGCTCCTTCAACCCTGTGTAATTTCGGCGGCTCTGAGGAGAATCGCTGGCTGACCTTCCACCAGATTGGAAACTGGAGGGAACATGACCATTACTGGTATTTGACCGAAATATTCCATTCGGAGCCGGCAAGACCTGCAATCAACGGTGAACCATATTATCCGGGATTTCCCAATGACAATCCCGCCACAGAAAGTGCAGAGGCCGAGTTCAACTGCCGTTCGGGTATGTATGGAAGCTTTCTGTCCGGAGGTTTTGGAGGATATATATATGGAATTGAGGGCATGTGGGGAAGTGATATTGAAAAGAATGCAAGGTACAAGATGTGGGAGGTTCTGGAATACCGTTCAGGTGCTCTTGTATACAATCTGAAAAAGTTTGTTGACCGTGCGGGTGCCGGATATTTAGATTTGATACCGGATTCAGAGCTGATAACTCCAAACAAGTCGGGCAGGGTTGACGGCTACAAAGGCTGGGCATATTGCGCAGCTACCCCAAAAAGAGATATGCTGCTGCTTTATTTTGAGCAGGAATGTCTGCAGGGGACGGTCCGGGGGCTGAAACCAAATGCACCTTACTGCATTGAGTGGTTTAATCCTGTTACAGGTGAATGGAAAGCCGACAGAAGGGTAACCGGCACTATCTGCGCAGATAACATGGGCCGTATAATTCTGCCTGAGTTTCCGGGGGATGGTGATTGGGGCCTTTACCTGGAAGAATTATAAGGAGGCAATTATATGTCACTATCATTAACGAGAATAGAAGAGTTGTCGGTATTATGCAAAAAATTCAGAAGACAGCTTATAGATATTTTATATTCCATTCAAACGGGCCATCCGGGTGGTTCATTATCCTGTACCGAAATACTTGCACTGTTGTTCTTTGAAAAAATGAATATTGATCCGGCCAATACGAATATGGAAGGCAGGGACCGTCTGATTTTGTCCAAAGGACATGCCGCACCTATGCTCTATATCAATATGGCGCACAGGGGGTATTTCAAGCTTGAAGATTTATACACGTTAAGGCAAATAGACAGCCAGTTGCAGGGGCATCCCTGTTATCATAAAACACCAGGAATAGAGCTTTCTACGGGAGCTTTAGGACTTGGACTTTCAGCAGGGGCAGGTATGGCGCTGGGTGACAGGCTGAATAGGAAAAACAGTCATGTTTATGTACTGCTGGGCGACGGTGAAATCCAGGAGGGTATTATATGGGAAGCTGCCATGAGTGCCAGCAAATATAAGATTGACAACCTGGTTGCCATTCTTGACAATAACGGAGTTCAACTGGACGGAACAATACAGGAGATAATGCCTCTTGGTAATGTGAAGGCCAAATGGTCCTCTTTCGGCTGGAATGTAATCACTGTTGACGGACATGATATTGTGGCTTTATCGGAGGCATTTGATTCGGCGGCGCAGCACCGGGGAAGCCCCACTATTATTATAGCTGATACAGTAAAAGGTAAAGGAATATCTTTTATGGAGGGCAAAAATCAATGGCATGGGAAGCCCATCACTCAAAGTGAGTACCGGATGGCAGCAGAGGAATTGAGCATGCTGTAAAATTTTAGCTGATTGAAAGCAGCAGAATGGAGTTTTCAGATGGCAGAGAAAATTGCGATAAGAGATGCTTACGGAAATGCACTTGTAAAAATTGGAGGAATTCAGGAAAATATTGTTGTGCTGGAGGCCGATGTGGGCAGCTCTACCAAAAGTATATTATTTGGCAGAAAGTACCCTGAAAGATACTTTAATGTGGGAATTTCCGAAATCAATATGGTGGCTATGGCATCCGGTTTTGCTCTAAGCGGCTTTAATACATTTGTAAATACCTTTTCTGTTTTTATGACCACAAGAGGGCTGGATCCCATAAACAGCTTGATTGCATATGATTCCTTAAATGTTAAATTGATAGGAAATTATTCGGGATTGTCGGATTCTTATGATGGTGCAAGCCACCAGGCTGTTTTTGACATAGCTTGTATGCGTTCCCTTCCCAATATGGCAATTATTTCTCCCTGTGATCAGATTGAGACAGAGAAGGCGGTATTGGCTTGCGGTGAATACAACGGCCCGGTTTATATGCGGTTGAGCAGGAATGCAAATCCCATTGTATATGATACTTGCTATAACTTTGAACTCGGTAAAGGGGTCGTTATTAAAGAGGGAACGGATATTACAATTATAGCCACAGGGTATATGGTGCAAAAGGCCCTGGAAGCAGCCGAAATGCTTGAAGAGAAGAGTATTTGTGCGAAAATTGTAAATATCCATACCATAAAACCACTCGATGAAGAATTGATTATCAACTGTGCTAAGCAGACTGGTATGGTATTGACTGTGGAGGAACACAGCGTATACGGCGGACTGGGAAGTGCTGTTTCGGAAGTGCTCTCTCAGCATTATCCCGTACCGGTACATATTATGGGCTTGACCGGCTATGCCGAATCAGGAGACTACGAAAAGCTGTTAACCAAATATTCACTGGATGCAAATGCAATTTACCAAAGGGTACAAAAAATAATGAAGCAGAATAAGAGCTATAAACTTATATAAATTAAAAATCAATTACATTTAAGGTTTCTAAGATCCGGAAAGTAAGTCAATATGCCGGATCCTGGAGATCTTTTTGTAATTTGTACATTCACTGGAAAATTCCAACTGGATAAATTTCTGTGAACACTAAAAAATTGAGCGCAGCGAATTTTCTTGTGGTATAATAAACCCACAAATCACTTGAATTTATGCACCATTGAAAGGATACTCTATTACCTGGAGGTTTCAAGCGTGTTAAATCCCTATACATTAAAAAACAAACTTATATTGTATTTCACTATTGTGTTTATTATGGTATCGCTTTGCATTAGTTTCTATTACTCCAATTATACCAAAAACCTGCTTGAAAAAAATATTATTGACAATACCCGGAACAATCTGACCTACATACTTAGTAATGTTGACAGACAAATACAGCAATGCCAGGATCTGTCTGATTGGTTGTACCTTAACAGAAATCTGGACAAGCTTCTCATAAGAGATTATACCGATTCCAACTATAATTTTGACTATGACATATCAGCAGCTTACAAAGAGATCAACGGCAGGATTACAAATTCATCTATTGGAAAGTACGTGGTATCGGTTATTATTGAAGGAAAAAACAAAGTTGATTTAAAGCTATACTCTGAAGCGGATTTCATTGATATAAACAAAATGAAGGCCACAACATGGTTTCAAAGAGGAGAGAATACTGAAGTTTTTGTCTGTGCCGGGATAGAAGATAATCTTGCAAAAGAGAAATATAACAATTTTTTTATCCCCTTTGTTAGAAAAGTTATATTTTCTGACTCCAGGAAGACAATTGGCTGGCAGGTCATAGGCATTTCTCCGGATTTGATTGGCAACAGTATAAAGGACTTTGAAGTTCCTGACAAAGATTTGCTCTTAATACTGGACGGACAGAACAAATGTGTGTATTCCAGCGGCAATAAATTGTTGGGACAGGACCTGAGTAAATCCATACCAATACCTGATCAGAGTGACAAAAATTTCTACTCGACGGTCTTCGGGAAGAAGGTTCTTGTTGTTTACCATAAGTCGGTATACTCCAATTATCAGATTGTACAGCTGGTTGACTACTCCTTTATTGAAGAACAGCGTACAAATGCCACCAGAATTGCTTTCCTGATTTTAGGAATAACAATAACTGTGAGCTGTTTGTTTACAATATTTTTGTCCGGTAATTTAACCAAACCCTTAAGAAGGATAATGCACCGCATGGATTGCATTTCAAAAGGTAATTTTCATGTGGAACCAGAGCTGGAGGGAAATGATGAAATAGGTGAACTGGGCAAGGGGATAAACCAGCTTGCAACTAATATAAATCAACTGCTTATAAAGGTAAAAAATGATGAAAATGCCAAAAAGGAATTGGAGTTTAAAGTACTTCAGAGCCAGATAAATCCACATTTTGTTTATAATGCCCTTAACTCAATCAAAGTTATGGCAATGATACAAAAAGCTGATGGAATATATGAAACCGCAACTGCACTGGGTGCATTGCTTAAAGAGACGTCCAAGGGAGCCATGAACCATATTACCCTTGAGGAGGAAATAAATCTTCTGGATCAGTATATAACTATTCAAAAGATACGCAGAAAAGGATTGATTCAGGTTAACTATTCCATTGACAGTGAGTTATTATCCTGTAAAATACCTAGATTTACTTTGCAGCCTATAATAGAAAACTCAATCGTACATGGATTTGAAGGGAAAAAAGGTCTGGGTATTCTGGAAATCAGTGCAATACTTGTTGAAAATGATATTCAGCTTGAAATCCGTGACAACGGAGTAGGAATTCCGCAGGATAGATTGGAAACAATACTGCAAAAGGACAAATCCCGCGGAGAGCGATATAACAGTGTGGGTTTGGTGAATATAAATGAAAGAATAAAGTTGACCTACGGAGAAAAATACGGTCTGTCTTTTAAAAGCAAACACATGGAATATAGTATTGTCAGGATATTGATTCCCAGGGAGTAAAATCCTGTATTTTTAAAACTTTACATAAAAGAGATAAGAGAGCTTAAACAGGCCCTAAAAAAGCTTTAAAAGGAGGAGTATCATGTTAAAAGTATTATTGGTAGAAGATGAAACTCTTGTAAAAGTGGGAATAAACTCTTTGGTCAATTGGAGGGAGATGGGCTTTAAAGTAGTCGCCGAAGGAAGTAATGGTGAACATGGCCTGTCACTTATTAAGGAATATCATCCTGATCTGGTAATTACAGATATTGTTATGCCCAAGATGAACGGGATAGATATGATGAGAAGGGCAAAGGAATCCAATCCCGATATTACTTTTATAATATTAAGCAGTTACAATGAATTTGATCTTGTAAAGCAGGCTATGAAGTATGGAGCATGGGATTACATTTTAAAGCTGAATATAAGTGAAGAATCCATGAAGGAAATGCTTATAAATGTAAAAGAAAAAATAATAGCCAGCAGTAAGAAGATAAACAATGAAAGTATGCCAATAGTTTATGATACCCAGAGTACTTCAATCATGCGCCAGGAGTTTTTGAAAAGTATACTTGAGAACAATTTTGACGACAGAAAATACATTGATGCCAAGCTTCCTTCCATGAAGCTGGAACTAAATGAAGCCGCAATGAAGGTGGGGCTGGTCAATACAAATCTTTATCTGTCTGAAAACAAATATAACGATAAGGATTTAAAACTTCTTGATTTTATGATTATTGAAATATTAAATGAAATTGGCAACGAATTTTTTAACTGTTACTTTTTGAAATTGTCCTTCGGCACTTATGTTATGGTTTTTTCACCCGAAGTGTCGGCAAAATCCGAAGAGGTTGATGAGCAGATTAAAATAATGGGCGGTACAATGCTGGAGATGCTGAAAAAATATGTTAATATCGATGCGGCAATAAGCGTCAGCGATACATATGACTGTTATTTAAGCCTGCCCCAGGCTTTGGCCCAGGCAAAAGAGGCAATGGACCTTCTGTTTTACAAAGGCTATGGCAGTATTATATTCTTTGACGACGTTATTGAGAAAAACAGTGAAAACGGGGTTATAAAACAGATAAATCTGAAGGAAAGCCTGCCCAGGGCTATTGAAATTTGTGATTTGACACTTGTAAACAATATTTTCGGTTCAATTATCCATAATATTAAAAAAGCAAATATGCCTAAAAATGAAATTTATGAATTATGCAACCAGACCTTTTGTTTGTGCGATATACATCTGGGGGAGGAATGGCAGATAGACAATAAAGCGCATATTGAGAATAAACCTGCAGTTGAAACTGTTTACAAGCTGCAAACACTCCTGGAAATCCTGGAGTTCATTGAAAATTACAGGAATAGAATGAATAGTTTCCTGAGTAAAAAACATGACGATGAAAAGCATAATCTGGTCTGGGGAGCTAAAAAATACATCATTAATAATTGTATGGGCACGCCCAAGCTGAAGGAGGTAGCTGACAGCTTAAACATCAGCGCCGGCTATTTAAGCAGTATTTTTACCAAATATACCGGAATGTGTTTTACTGATTATGTAAATAAAGTAAAAATAGATGAAGCTAAAA
Source organism: Bacillota bacterium (assembly GCA_023392075.1). Taxonomy (GTDB): domain Bacteria; phylum Bacillota; class Clostridia; order Acetivibrionales; family DSM-1351; genus Ruminiclostridium. The sequence continues at coordinate 9,327 of JAEVZU010000265.1, forward strand.
AGATGCTCAAAGACGGCCAGCGTAAGATTTATGAAATATCTTACCTGCTGGGGTACGAAAATGCCTGTTATTTCAGTAAGATTTTTAAAAAAATTACAGGTTGTTCACCTACTGAGTTCGTTAAAAACACTGTCAGCGATAATTTGTATAATTAGCCTGTTATAAGTGTTTCCGGAATAAAATAAATGCCGGATATAAAAATCGTTAATCAAATCTTAAAATAATACATGGTAATAAAGGGTGAATGAAGTATGACCGGAACAAAAACTTAAACATCATAAAATAGTTAACGAATTATGAACAGAGTCCATTTCAGTGATTCTGTTTTTTTCTTATAATCTAGCTATGGAAAGCAAGACAAATATAAGTAAATTCAGTTGTTCAGCATCTGCATAGGCAGATAAATCCCATTAAAATTTCAAAAAAAGAGAGGTGAATAAAGAATGGTAAGGTTTATTGGCGAAGGTACCGGCCGGGTAATTATATTAAATCTCAAAAGAGGAGAATTGCTGCTGGAAAGTATAGAGCAGGAACTGGCTGCTGCCGGTATTAAAAACGCAATAATTACCGGAGCAATCGGTTCTTTGAAAAAGGCTGTTTTCCATCGGGTTACCGGTATGGAAAGAGAACCGGTCGACGAGTTTGTAACAGTTGAAAAACCCCTGGAACTCGCATCACTGCAAGGTATAGTTGTTGACGGCCATCCGCATTTCCATATGGTTATCTCAGATTTGGAGAAAACCTACACAGGACATTTGGAGCACGGAACAGAGGTATTGTACCTGGTTGAAATAACTTTGCTGGAGGCTGCGGGACTGGAGCTTCACAGAGTAAAAGACCGGGACAATATAGCAATTCTTGCTCAAAAGTAAGCTGTATTTGGTCCCTTATAGGTTTGAATATTAAATTTTTCAGGAGGAGAAATATGATTAGCCAAAAAATTAAAAAAGTATTAGCTATTGCTATGGTCACTGCGATGCTGTCGGCAACTTTTGCCGGATGCGGTACAAGCAAGGACGGCAGTGCGGTTTCCAGCGGGTCGGCATCGGGGACAGCTTCAAATTCTGCCGCCAACAACGATGAACCGGTTGATATCAGATTGATGACATCATGGACTGCCGGCTCGGTTGCATACGAGTCAATCGAAGCACTTTTGGAGACCTATAAAAAGGAAAAGCCAAATGTAAAGATTACCCATGATGCCTTGCCGAGTGCCGATCTCAGAACAAAACTGACGGTTGAGATGGCGGCCGGCAGCCCGGCGGATGTTTCCTGGTGTATCCTGAGTTATGCCCGTGAGTTCATAAAGGATGATAAAATCATCGACTGGGCTCCTGTGTATAATGATCCAAAACATCCTGAATTTAAGCAGTGGTTCAGTGAAGTATCCCTGATTTTTGCCACTACCGAAGACGGCAAAATAATGATGGCGCCTCAGGAGGGTTCCATTGATGGTCTTTATTATAATACTGAAATGTTTACGAAATACGGCTGGAATCCTCCGGCAACATTTGACGAGCTCCTTGCACTCATACCTAAGATAAAGGAAAAAGGAATTTCTCCTCTGGTCACAGGCGGTAAGGACGGCAGATTTGCCTGGCTGGCATCGGCATTGCTGGCTAGATCGGCAGGTTTGGACAACTTCAATGCTCTCACTTTGGGAGATGCTATGACAGGCTGGAAGGACCCGAAATATGGATTTACAGATGCAATGAATAAATTCAAGCAGCTGATCGATGCCGGTGCATATCCCAAGGGAGTACTTGGAATGAGTGCAACCGAAGCAGATCAAATGTTTGCAAGAGGTGAGGCCGCCATGTACTACGAAGGGGCCTGGAAACCCGGCAATTTCGCAACCGCAGGCGGAGATGAATTTGTAAATAAGATTGCCCGTGTTGACTTCCCGGTATTTACAGACTGCCCTAACGGTGACACAAAAGTCAATGTAGGCGGTAACATAATCGGTTTCTTTGTGGCAAATGATTTACCGGATGCCAAAAGGGAAGCATGCATCAACCTTGTAAAAGATATAGTCAGCCCTGAATTCAACGTACCCATTATGGAAAAGGGCGGATTTGTTTACGCAGGAAATGCCGATTACGATAAAACAAAAGTATCCCCGGTTATGAACCAGCTGA
>JAEVZU010000279.1 GCA_023392075.1 Bacillota bacterium
TTTTATCTAAAACTTTTTCCTGGTACTGCCCCATACCAAATATCTTTTCATCCTCATATGCTTCAAACCGCATGGTCAAAGCATAATCGCTTGTTCCGGTGACAGGTTTCATTTCCCTTGCTTCAACACGAAGCGGAACACAGTATCTGTCAATGCGGTTTCTGTCACGCCAGTACTCTTCAATCAGTATTTTCCCCTCACTGTTTTTGAAGGTCAGCCAGCCTTCTGCGTTAAAACACGCTGTAATCTCACCGTTTTGAATTGATGCGATTTGGCTTTTAAATGCTCTTTCCTCTTTTTCAGACTCATCAACCCAGGGTTCCACCATTTCAACATTTTCAATAACAATAGTGGGTTCGGCAGCTTCAGGAGCATCTATAAGCGCCCAATCGTTTGAGTCCATAACTGCCTCTTTTGTCATCCGGACACGCAGGGAATTTTGTCCCCAGGGTTCCACCCATATGGTTTCAACACCAGCCTGGCCAATCAGGCGATTTCCGTTTTGCGTAAATTTCATGTCAATCTCCTCCCAAGCCATATTATGGCTTTGAGCCACATTTGTGGCTATAAAATGTTATATAAGTAATTATCCTTTATTCAAGATACCTCTTAATGCTATAATTGTATTATATTCATTATTTATCCCCCGTACTTTAAGTAAATTGACCATTATTAACACAATATTGCTAAAAATATGAAATAAGGAGATAACTTGAAAGCAAAAATACTGTTAAAAGAAAAAGTAACCCATGGTACGGCTTTACTTCCGGTTGCAATACACCATTTAAGCTATGGTCCCAATGAGGATAATTTCTTTTACCTTCACTGGCACTATGAATTTGAGTTTATTGCAGTACTTGAAGGCGCAGTTGTTTATACGGTGGAAGAGCAGGAATATTGCATAACGGCGGGAGAAGGTCTTTTCGTGCATTCAAACGAGCTGCATGCCGCGAGAGCCTGTAACGGCATGCCCTGCGAGGCATGTGTTGTTCTGTTCCATCCCAGCCTGTTCGGTGAAAACAAGCAGGGTACGGCATATTCAAAATTTGTTTATCCCATCCTTAACGGTAAAATAATATTTGAGAAGCATTTTAAATCAAGACAATGGCAGCAATCAGTAATTGAACGTATTACTGAAATAGACGCTATGAGAAATGAAAATATTACGGAAAATGAATTGTTATTGAAGAGCAAGCTGTTTGAAATATGGCATCTGTGCTTTAAAAATTCAACCTCCGAAGCCCCTCACCGTCAAGGCAGAAGGAACTACAAGCTGGAAAGGATGCAGCCGGTATTGGATTTTATTCATTCTAATTACAGGGAAGACATTGCTCTCAGGGACCTTGCCGGAATCATACCAATGAGTGAAGGCCAATTTTGTCATGCCTTTAAGGAAGTTGTGAATACACCGCCCATTGCATATGTAATCCGTTACAGGATATTGCAAAGCTGCACCCTTCTGATGGATACGGATAGAAAAATAGCTGATATTGCTAAAAGTGTAGGCTTTAACAATATCAGCTATTTCAACAGAGAATTTATAAAAGCCATAGGCTGTTCGCCCGGCAAATACAGAAGTGAAGGCTGAGGTCATCCGGTCATCTCTCAACCTGCATCAATTCGTCAACGGCGGAATTCAGGTCTCCGGGTTTTAAAGCTACCATTACCGGAGTACTGCTGAAGCGCTCATCAGGAGCTATAATTTTTTGCCATCCCGAATGGCAACCGGGCTCTCCCGCCCTTAGATAAAATGTTTCACTATATTCTCCGAATTCCCAATGCCATAGGCTGTTATCACAACTTTGAAAACATAAGCCTTCTGGTTCTTTTCCGTGCACCAGCAAACCCAGGCCATTTTTTACATAATCGGGAAACAGGCATAAATGCGGCTTTTCACCGAATGATTTTAATTTACAGCTTTTAGGCCAGTGCAGGTGCAGGGATGAGATATATTTCAAAATGCTTGACCGGGCCCCTCCGTTATAGACCTCGCTCCAGCACCTGACCGCAGAAATATCATTATGGAATTGAAAATGCAGTGTTATTTCAAGAGCTTTTTCTTCATCAATTGTGACAAACTCAATTTTTCTCCCCGTCGGGTTCCTCATATCGGTATGATAACAGTAACACAGACCGTTATTATGTATCAGGCCATTAATCCTTTTAGTTTTTTGTTCTTCATAGTATTCAGCTTCTGATACCACAAACTCCACCGGATTAAAATTTTTATAATCAAAGTCATTAAATTCAAGATTTCCGTAGGGCAGTGCCGAAAAATACAACAGGCTGAGACAATGCTCCGCGGAGACCGAGAAGACCATATATATCCCATTTTCACAAAACGTAATGTATTCCATTTTATCAACCCTTTGTTTTAAACTGTTATTTGAAGGATATTTCGGTTAAAGACCCCTCACGGAAAAATACCGGAATAACGTCTATGGGCGCGCTGGAAGTGAAAGTTTGCCCTCCCTCATGGATTTCTCCCGTATTAAGATTACGCCAGCGGCAGCCCTTTGGCAGGTACACCGCCCTGCTTCTTTGACCCTCGTACAGGACGGGGCATACAATAATATCATCTCCAAAACAGAATTCATCATTAATATTCCATGTATCCATATCCTCCGGAAAATTATAAAACAGGGTACGCATTACAGGTGTACCTTTTTCATGAGCCTGTTTCATGGTATCTGCAATATAAGGTCTGAGGCTTT
>JAEVZU010000302.1 GCA_023392075.1 Bacillota bacterium
GTACATTTCTCGCCTTATTGACCCGTTCCCTGATCACGGCCGAAGGTTCCTCCTCACCGGCCTTTTCCAGATCATCGTACCTTACAGGCCGTACTTCGGTATGTATATCGATCCTGTCCATTATAGGACACAATATGAGAAATATTGTATTGATTGTTTTCTTTAGTAGCTATAAATTCAAAATCTCCATTCAAAACTATCCTAATTCTATAATCAGGATATACTATTACTTCTTTTAAAAATGAAGTAATAATCTGATCATTAAGATTATCCTTGCTTTCAAGATTTTCACTAAAGAACTCTTGAAATTTTAGTAAGCGTTCTCTTTTATCTACTATCTCTTTATTTTTACATTCTGTACTTTCTATATCGGTTTTCACTTTAACAAGTTGTGCCGAATATTCATCATTTCTATTTTTAAATTCTTCTTTGCTTATTAATTCATCTGCATATAACTCAATAAGCTTCTCTTTTTTCTTTTCTAATTTATCTTTCTCTTTTTTAAGTTTGTCTAGTGATGTTTGAAATTCTTGATTAGAAAGAACTCCGTTTAGTATATCAAGGATTCTCTTTACGTTTTCATCCTTATTTTCCCAAAAATCAAATATAGCTTGCTTAATAATACCATCCATTTCAAATTCTTTAACTTTGATATTATCACAACCACCATTTTCAGGCTTTACCCCAAAATCTCTATATCCTCTACATTCCCATTGAATAGTTGGGGCTGATTTTTTATGTTTATATTTACTATGATAATATGGTCTATTACATTTCCCACACTTAATTTTTCCTGAATAAGTATATAATCCATGGAAAAAGCCTGCTATACATTTCTTTTTTTCCGTACTAATCTCTTTTCTTTTTCCTTCCAATATTTCATTTGCTTTTTGCCAAATTTCAGGTGTAACTATTGCAGGAACAGCATTTTCATGTATTACCCACTTATCTTCTGGTACTTCTTCATATTCTTTTGTCCAGAAATTGAAATGGCGTTTTCCACAAACTAGAGTACCTTTATATTTTTCTTGCTTTATAATACGTTTCAGTGTTGTTAAGGCAAATGTATTACCATTGAGATTTTTAACACCCTGTTTATTTAATTCATTTGAAATTGTTCTAAATCCTTTACCTTGTATATAAGCATCAAAAACATAACGTACAATTTCCGCTTCTTGCTCATTAATTTCAAGTTTTGCATCAACCTGATTATAGCCCCAAAGCTTACCATTTGTTACAACTGTACCTTTATTCATTCTGGTTTGGTGTGCTTCATTCATTTTAATAGATTGGTTAACCGAACTCCATTCAGCAAATTCAGCCTCAAAACTTGTAGCCATTCTGTCAACTGGATTAGTATAATCATAAAAGGCATTTCTTGTACGAATAAATAATTGCTTTTTATGTGTTCTTAAAAGCTTTTCAAATAGCTTCCAGTCTAAAGAATTTCTCCAACCTCTATCAATAATTTTAATTAACACGATATCAAATTTATCTTGTTGAATATCAGCTAATAATCTTTTAAAATCGTTTCTTCCCTCAATCGTAGTTGCACTTTTTCCTTCATCAATATATCTATCAACAAGCACCCAATTTTCTTGTTTTTTAACAAAATCTTCATTTTCTTGTTGCTGTGTTTGAAGAGCGTTCATTTGTTTTTCTTCTTCCGTACTTACTCTTGAATAATCTACCACACGAAACATAATATCACCTTTTCTTTTTGTGTCCAATGGACATAATATTAATATTGAAATTGTATATTAATTGCCAGTATTATGCAACATTTTTTAATAAGGCTTCAACTGCCTTACTATATTCTTCCTGCGATATTAAACCTGCTTCTAAAAGCATATCTAATAAACCAATCTCTATCATCTATATTCCTCACTTTCTACAATAAAAATTGCAAATAAAAAGGATAGCCCAATGAGCTACCCTCGTGTATAAATCCTATTTTGTATGTTACTTATTATCAACTATCTTATCTCCAACATCATCAACAGTATTCTTAAACACCGCGATGATCTTTTTCAAGAATGCAGGAACTGGTGCTCCCATCTTTCCAACATTTTCTATGATACTGCCTAGCTCTCCGATTATGTACCATAAAAGTACAATAGGACATAATAGGACTGTGTATGTAAAAGGTAATGTTACACTCGGTATATTGTTAACGACCATACCGATAACAATATCAAGTACAGCAGTAACTAATACCGCAACTATACTTCCAAACTTCCTCCATATACCTTCTCTATTAACCTTGCTACTCCATTCGTTGTTCTTCGCAGCAACCATCATTCCTGTAATCATATCTCCAGACATAGACGAAACAAATATTATTACAAGCCATCCAAACCAACCAAGACAGGCTGAGATTCCAGCAAACACCGTAACTATTGCCGCTTTAATTGAATTTATATTATCTATCTTAATCACCTCATTTTGATTATATATTGACACATATTTACACCTGTAATAAAATTACAAATGAAGATTTGTTTTATGAAAATGGCATAAAGACACTGGGCGATTGCGAAGGCAAACCAGTGTCTTTTTTTTAGAACAGATAAGTATTATCAGCATCTAATGCATTCTGTTGATTTAATCTTATCAATATTCTATGATTAGCCGGACATATAGCAGGAGTATCAAAAATACATTTATTTAATGAATGAGTTTTTAAACTGGATGCTTCTATATCTTTTTCAGCTAAAACAGTTGCTGTTGTGAAATCATATATGGTTATTACTAATGGATAAGGAGTTCCAACAATATCTTTAAGATAGAAGTACACATGATTCAAAGTAGTATCAACATCATATATCTCTTCCTTTGCCATTCCATATTGGCAGAATAATCTATTATCATTCATATAATCCATATTAGGGTCAGGTTCAGGATAATATAGTCTGAACCATAATTCTTCATTCAAATTTAACCCATTAGGCATTTTAACTTTACTTGCATCTATATCAGCATCCAAAGTAGTTTTAATATCCTGAATCTCTGTAGATAGTGAATCAGTAGTTGTTGTTGTTACAAAATTTCTATCATTAGTCAGTTCACTTGTTTTAGAAGGAATTGTAGGCTTGTTAATCAAATCGTTATAATCATAGGTTCCACCTGTACCGCCTTCTGCCCCCAAATCTTCCCATTTAGTACCGTTCCAGCCATAAAAAGTTTTATCTACAGTATTGTAGTATATAAGACCTTCTTTCGGATTGCTCGGAGCTGTTGCAAGGTTTTGCATAACTGCATTTTGTAATTCGTTCTTATTTAAATCTATATTAGTTAAATAGTTTCGTGACATATAAAATTCCCTTTCTTAGTTGCAATAAGCTTTTCCTTCAAATGCTGCTGTAAATGTTAATTTAACATTGTCCATGTCTATATACTGAATATCGCCTATAACAACACTATCAGCACTGTCTACTACCACCACTGAACAGTATTTATGAAGATTATGATTTATAGGCCATTCGGAAGCTGGAACCAACTGAACATGTACATAATTTTTATCAATATTAGGATGTTGAGTTGTTGAATCGATTTTTGTTCCATTATCCAATGTAGCAACTGAAACTAATGTAAACGTCTTCACAGTGATTCTTTCCAGACCACTAAAGATTTCTACACAAGCTTTAACCAAGCCATTTACTTGTAATTCAGTTGTTCCAACATCATAAACCAGCTTGTTATCTTGAACGATTGGAGTACTTTGAACCAATACACCGTCTGGACGTTGTAAAATTATTTTGTATGTATAACTCGAAAGATCAACTATCTGATCATCATTTGTGATTGTTATGATTACTTTATTTAATGTATCTCCCTGAGTAAATTCAATATATGATGGTTCGATTTCCTTTTTTATATCAAGGGTAATATTATAAATTTTGTCAATTTCGGACATTTCCTCACCCCTTCACTAATTCTTTATTTTTCCTAAAATCACATAGGTGCCACTTATTGATGCTAACAGAACTCTATCATTGATTGTAGGAGCATATGATACAAGCATAGGATATTTCTTTGCACTTGCAGAACTTTCTCCATCAAATTCAATCTGAGGAGAACCGTTTGCAAATAATGCTGTGACTGTTGCAAGTTTAAAAGCTTTGTACTCATTATCTTTATTGATATTATTAAAAAAATCGAAAGCACTTGGTATTTCACTCATATACTTATCACCTTCCTAACACTGTGACTCATTTTCCCACCAGCCTGTAAATCTATACTCCATTCGGTTTCAATAAACTTCGATGATATACCTAAATCTTTATATTCGATAAATAAGGTATCCATAAAGGTATGATGAGGCATTAATGCGGTTTCGAACTTGACTTTTTCGTATATTTGGCTGGCATTATAGGCTATCCTCTTGGTATAAGCATCTAATGTTGCTTGGTCAAGTATATCGTCTACCTGCCTAAAATCTACAATTACGCGGCCCCGACTTGTTGTTGAAGTCTTTGACGTTGATAAATCATTTACATATACACTTGTTAAAGGTGTCTTTTCTGGATTGCTCATCGTAACTACCCATTTGTTTGGAACATTAAATAAATCCAATTCATTTATTGCTCCATCAAATGTAATACTTGACTCATCTGTTACATATGAATATTCTGTCTCTCTTTCGGATGGAAGAATATATGGCTTGCTTGTAAAATATCCCCAAGTATCAACCCATAGAGATGTGTAATTGATTTCCGACAATAATTGATTTATTGCTTCTAGTTTTGTAGCTCCAATTTCAAATTCTTTATCAGTTGAAATTACACCGCTATGATCTGTAATATTAACTTTTCGAATACCTGCACTATTAATAATTGTAGTTATCGCATCAACATATTTTGCTCCGGCTGAAATACGGTAACGATTATCGAACTTATCTTCCTTCAAAATTGCATTTCCATCATAGGTTTCAACCTCACGCCATATGCCACCATTGTTATCTTTTCTTGTAGGACTGGATAACAAAAACATACCCAATGACCACTCTATAAAATTTCCATCAGGCATCTTTAAAAGAAAGACTGGCTGAACCCTATCATTCAACCAGTCTACATCACCTAATTCTGTTTCTTTAAAAGTAAACAAACCTGTTCTTTTTATATCTGCAAGACTATTAAAATTTAAAGAGTTTCCTGAATCTGTTGCTAACAATTCGCCTATATGGACTTCATCTTTATTTCTTAGGTTATATCGAAACTTTATTTCACGAACCCCGTTTTTTGCGTGAAGTTGATTAATGACATCTGTTGTACTATATTTACCTATAGCTAAATTAAGCATATCATTTACACCTCCAGATATTCATTGTAGTCAGTTTGGAAAATAGAAAGATTAACTGCATACCCGGCAAAATGGTCTGTTGAATTTATCCCCGATATATTGCCATAGAATTTACGTCTTCCGTCCCTATATAGTACAATCCCCTTAAGGTACAAGATATCAAGTAATTGCTGATATTCAGATTCATCTTTAATAAAAAAGGATAACGAAATTCCACAGGATGAATGCTCCGAATATTCCACTACAGGATATTTCCGTCCAGCAAAATAATTGGTTGCATTCGGTGTGCTGATAGTAATATTCTTAACTGGCCTTTCATTTAGGTTGTATTTAACTTCAAATAAATTACTTAAATCTGTCACAGGAGATAAAACAGACCTTTTGATTTTAGCTGAAGTAATACTCTTTATATCACTATCAAGATAGGTTCCTGTACTACTAACTGCACGTACAAAATATTGATATTGCTTATCACTTTCAACTGTGAAATCCTTAAGATTATTGATTGTAGATTTTGCTATACATTTAAAACCACTAGAACTGTTATCCGCTCTATAAAGTAATAAATATCTATTGTCTGAAATGTCACTTACAACATCGATATTATATTTACTACTAGTAAGTACAATAGGCGGCTTTACTGGTTTCGGAGTATCTATTGTAAAATTGGCGTTTGCCCAGTCCGAATATAAATCATACTCATTTTTAACTCTAACCCTAGCAATATAATTTCCGTCCATTAAAAAAATTGCAACTGTATGAGTTTTTGTGCTAATGCTTGATATATTACCAGTATCATAAACAATATTTCCATTCTGTAATATTTGAATTTGATACACTTGCTGAGAAACAGAATTCCATGTTATGGTTGGTTTAGGAGTATTCGTATTTGTTATTCCTGTTATTGTTGGAGTTGATGGGGCGCCTATACATGTAAAAACATTAACTGGGCTTTCAGGACTGGCTTCTCCATACATATTGTAGGTTATTACCTTCCAATTTATGATTCCTGTTTGCAAAGTGTTTGCTGGCATGTCATAATAATTATTTGCTGTAGTTTGCGTTATTGTTGTCCATGTTGTACCATTAGTACTCCACATTAAGTCAAATTTATTTTGTACATCCCCTGCCACTGGACTATTATAAGCCCAACTAAATCTTATAGTCTCTGTTTTATTTACAAAAATCCCTATAGGACTTAAAGGTGTGGGGACAGATGGAGGTATATCTTCATAAACTATACGCAAAACAGGAGGTGTTGAAGTCTCTCTTGATGCAACTATCATGTTATCGTTAACATCAGGATGGTTCATGTTTATGACAGGATCATCCCATTGGGCTATGATATTTCCCATTCTATCAATCCCTGGGTCTTCCGAAAAATGTGTGAGGTCAATTTCAATCCAACTATTTGCTGGTAAAGTAGTGAGGTTTTGATCCTCGTCTGTATCACTCCCTCTTAAAAGCGGGTATGTAATGCCTTCTTTAAAACAATTGTTAAAAGTAGCTGTATACTCATACCAAGGTAAAGTTGGGAATCCTATATTTATCATGCACCAAGATTCTTTTACCCTTCTGTATTCAAGGTTATATAATCTTAGTTTTGCACTTATAAATTTTTTATTTGCCGGATATAAGCTCATGTTAAATTTTAAAAGGATATAAGTATTTGCAGTATTATTGTTGCTCTCTCCACCACCTCGTAAATATGTTGATCTACCATAATTAGTATCAGGACTTACCCTATTTATCCATGTGTCCTCTGTACATGGTATATCTAATATATGCTGTGCCATTAAGCTATCACCGTCCCTACTTTGCTTGCTTGGTTTGTTCCCTTAATAAGTTTGGTTATATCAATAAATTCTTTTACATTTTTGGGGTCAATAACAATACTACCTGGATAGAAGTTATATGTTTCACTGGCTACTCCCGAAGTGCGAGCCATTGCCATTGATAAATCGTGAGGATAAATTCTGGAACCAGATGGTAAATCAACAATTTCTCCTTTATTCTCTTCGTTGATCCAGGTATATCCTCCGCGCCAATTTGTAGTACCATTTGCGTTATGACCTATATTAATTTTGTTTCCAGCATTGTTAACAGTGTTGGTCATATTGCCTACACTACTTCCAACATTGGCCATAGTCCTATTTAGTTCGTCACCTTTACCGATAATTACACCAATAATTGCAGCCAATGCTATTAGTGCAGCAACAGCTCCCACAACGATAGCTGTGATCTTTAATGTTGCTGGATTCATAGCAGAAAATGTTGAGGTGATATCACCAACAGCCTTGATAACAGAAATTGCTACAACTGAAATACTTCCAATTATTGCAACTGTTGCAAGTATTTTGGGATCTATTTTATTCAACATCTCAAACAGCCCTGTTAAAACTGGAAGCATAACAACAGCAATACTGTTTTTAAATGATTGGGATTGATTATTAAATACCTGCATTGCATCATCTAAACGACCAAATGAATCTAGTGTATCTGAATTCATAACATAGCCCATTTGCTGCGCTTGATCTCCAAATTCTTTCAGAGATTTACTTCCGGCATCAATCAAAGGATTTAATTCCTGCGCCGATTTTCCAAATATCTGCATGGCGAGAGCATCACGCTCTGTTTCATTTTTTACTTTCCCTAATGCATCTATTAATTCATAGAACATTTGCTCAGAATCTTTCAACTTACCATTGCTAGTAATACTTAAATGCAGTGTTCTAAATGCTTCTGATGCTTCTTTACTTCCACCTTGTGCATCATCCATACTTTTAATCATTTTTCGCATTGCACCTGTCATAGTTTCAGATGAAACATCAATAAGTTCAGATGCATAATTCATCTCCTGAATAGTATCTGTAGATAAGCCGGTTATTTTTGATAGTGTCAATATTTCATCCGCTGTTTTGGCAGTCTCAATTGTTGCTTTTGCTAATCCTGTAATTAGTGTTGCTGTTGCACCTACCAAGGCTAAAGTTGAGACCTTTTGACCATCCAGTGCTTTTATAGCCTGTTGTGCACCGGATGGAAGATTTATCCCTAAAGAACTTATAACACTATTTAATTTGTCACCAAATTCAGATGTCTTTTTCTTTGTTTCATCTGTTTCATTAGCAAATTCTTTCAGTTCCTTTTGGTTATCATTAAGCTCTTTTTCCATTTTTATAAGCTCAACTTCGGCAAGATTTAATGATGTCTGCCACGTCATTGTTTTCTTATCAGCTTCACCATATTTCTGGGCAGCATTAGTTAAAGCTTCTCTAAGTTTATCAACTTTTTCTTTTTGAGAATTAAATCTGTTTTCAAGAACTATATTTTTCGCTGATAAAGCTTCTACTGATTTTGAATTATCGCTATACTTTGCAGTTACTAAACTCAATTCGCTTGCGGTTACCCTTAATCCATTATTTATATCTGCTACAGCCTGTTTAAATTCTCTTTCACCATCAATTTTTACTGTAGCTCCTAACGTTGGCTTTCTTCCCATTACTCACACTCCTTCCGGGATAATATCGTCAATAGTTGTTGATTTGGAGGTTTTAATTCCATAGAAATGACAATAACAATCAAACAATTTATCAAGCCTTCTTAATGTCATTCGCCACACCTCGATTTCTGAATATCCCAGTAAAGTTTTTCCCCTAAAAATAAGCTGTGCAAAATCTATTTCTTCTTTTCGCTCTGATTCTGCACAGCCATCAAGTTTTTTCCTATTTCCTCTACCTGTCTAACTTTCTCTTCAGGTAGTCCCTTTAAAATGGCTTCTTGAACTTTTTGCTGCAATACGCCAAATCCACCCAATCCCTGAACATATCTACATAGCTTTCTTTCATCATACAATTGCTTTTTATCATTAGGATTTTTATCGTTCCAGA
>JAEVZU010000034.1 GCA_023392075.1 Bacillota bacterium
TTGCCGGAACTGCAAAAAACGGGGTTGAAGCCCTGGATATGGCAATAAAACTGCACCCGGAGATAATAATTACCGACATAAAAATGCCGGGTTTAAACGGACTTGAGCTTGTAAAGGAAATCAGAAAGCTGATCCCCTGTGTAAAAATAATCCTTATCAGTGCATACGAGCAATTTGATTTTGCCAGGGAGGCCATCGAGCTTGGAGTCTGCTCGTATATAACTAAACCGCTTAAAAAACAGAAAATCATTGAAGAAGTAATCAAGCTCCGTGACCTGATTATTCAGGAGAAAACAGAAAAAGAAAAAAACAATAAATACGAGGAATTATATCTTTCAAACCTCCCCATTCTCAGGGAACATTACCTGAACAGCCTTATAATGGGGAAAACAAGACTTACGGGAGATTATAAAAAACAATTCATAACCTACGATATAGATATAAATGAAAATGATGCGGGAGTATTTGTCTGTTCAATTGACAATATAGAGGAAACCTCCGAGGAATTCTTTGAAAAAAGTGTACAGATAATCCATCTCAGATTATCTGAAATGATACAGGAACTCATACCTCCGGAATACAGGATAATTACATTTCAGAGCTATAATAACGAAGTTGTTACCATATTCAATGCAGCTGCCGACCATGCCGCAACTATAAAGGATATTGCGCTGACAGCCGAAACTATAAAGAACACTCTAAAGAGGGAAATAGATATATCGGTCAGTGCCGGTATAGGAAGGATTTATCCGCTGCTGAAGGATGCTGCGGAATCCTATCAGGAGGCGGTTAAAGCTCTCAACTACAGGCTGGTATATGGTAATAATGCAGTTTTGTACATAGACAGTGTTGAAATAAAAAATACAAAACGGGAGTATATGATTCCGGATTTAAGTGATATCCTGACCTCAGTCCAGAATATTCTGTGGACCGGCAAGGAGGAAGAGGTCCGGAAACTTATCAGTTACAGGATAGACAGCCTGCTGAAAGGAAAAAGCATCCCCTATTACTACGTTCAACAGGTATACTGCCAGCTTCTTTCCACATTGCTGAGAACAACTTATGAAATCAATATACTGCCGGAGCAGCTTTACGGCACTCCCGTGCATTTGTATGGAGAACTCTTTAAAAAGCAGACAATGGAAGAGATGAAGGATTGGTACTGTGACCTTGCTGCAAGAGTTTGCAGCATAATTAACGAGAGAAAAACAGCCAGATCGGGACATGTCATTAATATGGCTGTTGACTATATTAAAAGGCACTGCAACAAGGATATTTCCCTGGGAGAGGTGGCTGAACACGTAAATTTGAATCCATCTTACCTGAGCAGAATATTCAAGGAAGAAACAGGAACCCAGTTTGTGGAATATGTACGAAAAGTTAAGATGGAAATGGCAAAGGAACTGCTTAAGAACACAAACAAAAAAATCTACGGAATATGCGAGGAACTGGGTTATCAAAACGTACAGTATTTCTCAACAATTTTCAAGAATACTACAGGAATGACGCCGCTGGAATTCAAAAAGACGGGAAAGTGTCAGGAATTGCAGGTGTCAGAGAATAGAAAGCAGTGGTGAAGGTATGAGATTGGGTGTCAGAGCACATGATTTCGGAAAGCAGCCGGTTGAAGAGCTTGCAAAAAAAATAGGCGGCAAGGGCTTTAACAGCATACAACTGGCGTTGAACAAAGCGATAGAAGGAATGGATTATGATAACGGCAGGCTTAGTCCCGGGCTGGCTAATCACATTTTCAGAGCTTTTGACAGGTATAATATTCAGATCGCGGTACTGGGATGCTACATAAACCCTGTACATCCTGACGCTGAAATCCGCAGAAGTCAGCTGGACAGGTTTAAGGAGCATA
Source organism: Bacillota bacterium (assembly GCA_023392075.1). Lineage (GTDB taxonomy): Bacteria > Bacillota > Clostridia > Acetivibrionales > DSM-1351 > Ruminiclostridium. Next base: position 1,865 of record JAEVZU010000034.1, read on the forward strand.
TAAGATATGCAAGGGACTTCGGTGCAAGCATTGTTGCAACCGAGACAGGTTCACTGAATGCGGATTTTTCCTACAACCCTGAAAACCATGGGGAGAGGGCTTTTAAAATTCTGTTGGAAAGCCTGAAGGAACTGGCGGAGGAAGCGGAGAAATTTGGTGTAATAGTGGGACTGGAAGGTGTAAGCCATTATACCATGAACGATCCTGAAAGAATCAAAAGGACACTGGAACAACTTGGTTCAAACAACGTACAGGTAGTATTTGATCCGGTCAACCTCCTGACGGTTGATAATTATCACAGGCAGGAGGAAGTGGTGAAGGAAGCCTTCCGGCTTTTCGGGGACCGGATGGCAGCTTTTCACGCCAAGGACTTCATTGCAGAGGGTGACAAACTGAAGGCTGTCCAGGCAGGGGAAGGTTCTTTCAACTTTGAGTATACGTTCACGCTTTTAAAAGAAAGAAAGCCGTTTATTGATATCCTCATGGAAAATGCAAGGGTGGATATTATGGACAGAGGAATTCAGTTTTTAAGGAATAAGTATACTGAAGCATGACTATATCGGCTTTCCGTCGGCATATATATCTGCGGCGGCCTGTTTAACCAGCGAAGGCTGGCAGTAATTATCAAGCCTGCAGTTTGAAAAGGCTACCTGTTCTGCGGAGTTCAGCCGGTAGACAGGGCCTTCAACTCCTTTTACCGATACATTATTAAAGCTTATATTTTTTACATTGGCACAAAATATTCCCATTTTTAAGGTTTCTCCAGCACCCTCCATCATGGCAGGTACTCCGGGAACGGCATTTTCCGCCATGGATATGCTGATGCTGTCAAAGCTTATATCCTCTATGGGCATTTCGGGAAGCCCGTACAGGAAGGCGGCGGCAGCGTGGGCATTTACAGCTGTGATGCCGTTGAAATGGATGCTCCTGAAGGCGGGAGTCTCAGCTGTAACAGGATAACTGTCCCTGTCCCGGACTTTTTTCTCCTTGCCGCCTTCTCCGCAAAAGTAGAACTGATGCATTACTATGGGACACATGACATCCTTCATTATCAGGTTGCTTATCCTGACATCGCAGACCGTTCCTCCGCGGCCCCTGCGCGTTTTTAACCGGATACCGCGGTCGGTTCCCTCAAATATACAATTTGATATGACAACATTTCTGACACCTCCGCTCATTTCACTTCCGATGACGACACCACCGTGGCCGTGGAGCAGTGTGCAGTTGGTCACACAGACATTTTCACAGGGTATGAGATACCTGCCGGTCTCAACACCGGATTTTATGGTAATGCAGTCATCTCCTACATCCACCTGGCAGTTTGAAATCCGAACATTTTTGCAGGAATCGGGGTTTATTCCATCGGTGTTTGGGGAATTTGGAGGATTTATTATTGAGATATTATCTATGGTAATGTTTCGGCACCGGACAGGGTTAACCGTCCAGGCAGGAGAATTAATCAACTGCACCTTTTCCAGAAGAAGCCTGCTGCAGTTCTCAAAATATAAAAGGCGCGGACGGGGATACGCAAGTTTTCCCTCCAGATGGCTTTTCCACCAGAATTCTCCCCGGCCGTCTATTGTCCCGGTGCCGGTTATACAAATGTTTTCAGCAGACCGGGCATAAATCATAGGCATATAGCCGGGCCGTTCGGTGCCCTCCCACCGGACCTCCTTCAAAGGGTAGTCCTCTGTCCTGTCGCTGAATAATACTTTCGCACCGGCCTCAAGATGAAGGGTCACATTGCTTTTTAATTCAATGGGGCCGGTCAGAAAGGTCCCGGAAGGGACATATACGGTTCCTCCGCCCTGTTCCGTACATTTTTCAACGGCATCAATAAATGCATTTGTACACAGCTCCGTACCGCCTGGCACGGCACCAAGGTCAACAATATTACAAAAAGCGGCCGGATTTATCATAGCAGACCTTTCCTCCTTAGCTTTTCCATTTCTGTTGCGGCCAGTATCAAAGGGCCATAGCCTTTGTAATCGTTTTCGACGACAGGCTCGCTGATATAATAGGCAAAGGAGCCGTCCCTGTAAGGATTGCCTCCCAAGCCTGCGACACTGCAAACATTTTTAAGGTTTATGCAGCCATTTTCATCGATATACGCCAAATGCTCAAGTATACCCTGGTAGGCCTTTAACAGAAGCGTATTGAAGGTGCTGTCCAAGTAGCCGTAATGGATGCTCTTTGCATATGAATATGCAAACATGCAGGAGGCGGAGGCTTCCGGATAGTTTCCTTTCCGGTCGGGTAAATCGATTACCTGATACCATAAGCCTGTTTCCTTATCCTGATATTTAGCAAGGGCCGTAAGTAAATTTTTAAGGATATTTATAATTTCACTGCGTTTTGGATGAGTTGAGGGAAAATAGTCCAGAATATCCGCAACAGCCATGGCATACCAGCCCATGGCACGTCCCCAGAAATGAGGTGAGCAGCCTGTTATATCACTTGACCACTTCATACCTTTACTCTCATCCCAGGCATGGTACAGCAGGCCGGTTGCAGGATCCTTCGCGTTGGAAGCCAGCAGGATGACCTGATTTGCAATATCGTCAAAAGCCGGGGCCTCGTCAAAAAGCAGGGCATATTGAGCATAAAAGGGTGAGCTCATGTATATGCCGTCTAGCCACATCTGATGAGGATATACAGCTTTATGCCAGAAGCCTCCCTGACGGTTTCTGGGCTGCCTGTCCAGCTGCTTTCTCAGGGTGTCGGCGGCTATTTTGTATCTGATGTCCGAGGTTTCGTTATACAGCAGCAGCAGTATTTTTCCGGGATTGACCATATCAAGGTTCAACTCATTGATATTGTATTCAATTATTGTGCCTTTGTCATTGATAAATTTATCAGCCGAATATTTTATGAATTCGAGGTATTCCCTCTTGCCTGTAAGTCTCCATACCCCCTCGACAGCCTTAAGTATAAGGCCGAATTCGTAACACCATTTGTCAAGATATTTTGAAGGCCTGGACATTACGGATTTTGCCGTTATTTCAGGCAAATCCTTTTCAAAAGCTTTGATTTGCATACGGGTCCCCCATTCTATAACAGATTTGTATGTCTCCATGTATTATTTCTAGCTTGTGTTACAGACCACTAGGATAATTATAGTCATTCGAATTGGCAGTATCTGCGCAAATACAGTTGCTATTCATATAAAAATAGCATTTATTGCCTTTGAAGCTTATAATGGTAATAGAGCGGTATTTTGGCGGTAATCAGGATGATGCAAGGCAGCTTTATTAATCAAATAGTAGGACAGGGAGGGTTTTATGGATATACGGGACTTTACAAGTGAAGATGGCAATTTTTCAATATCGAGCTCAAGGGTGAAGGGATACTTTTCCATGCCTTCAAGGCATTTTCACGACAAGTACGAAATATATTATCTCAGAGCAGGTGAAAGATATTATTTTGTAAAAGATAAGGTTTTTCATATTAAAAAAGGCCATCTGGTTTTGATAAAGGAAGGAGAGCTCCATAAGACCACCGATGCCGAAAAACCCGATCACGAAAGGCTGTTGATATATTTTAGAGAACCGTTTATTGAAACTGCGAACAAATCCACAGACAGAGTTCTGAACCTGCTGAACAGCAAAAGTTACTGTGTTATGGAGCTTTCATTAAAGGAGCGGCAGGAGATTGAAGGGATATTTTCGGACATGTTTCAGGAGGCAGACGCTAGGGAAGAGTGCTATGAAATATGTCTGCAGGGCCTGCTGATGAAACTGCTGGTGTATATAGGAAGATATATCCGGCAGACAGATACGAATGCGTTTCTTTCAAACAGTCCCAAGCATGAAAAGGTTTCTGAAATAGTAAAGTATATTAATGAACATTACTCAGAAGAATTGTCCATACCGGGGATAGCCAGGCTGTTCTTTATCAGCCCCTATTATCTGAGCAGGATATTCAAGGAAACAACGGGTTTTACTCTCCTGGAATATATTAATACCGTAAGGATAAGGGCAGCCCAGGAGCTTCTGATAAATAAGAAGTTTAAGGTTATCGAAATTGCCGAAAAGTCGGGTTTCGGAAGTGTTTCCCAATTCAACAGGGTATTCAGGCAGATAGCAGGCTATTCTCCTTTGAGTTACAGGAAGAGTTTGGTGGACTAGTGGTCTGTAACACCTAAAAGTCACATGTTGCCGACGGTTAAATTTCAGCAATTTCTGCATATCTTTTTGCAATATACGCCAAGAAATAAGCAATTATTTTTAATAAAATAAGATTATGAATAAAAACAGTTTATTTTTGGGGAGGCATATATGGAGAATTTAAGCAGAAAACTTATTGAGGAAAAAGGCAAAGCTCTTATAAATATACCAATCGGTCCAACGGAAAAATATCCCGAGAAAGTACTTCAGTTTGGGGAAGGCAACTTTTTGAGAGGGTTTGTGGACTGGATGATCAATACCTTAAACTCAAAAGGGCTTTTTAAGGGCAATGTTGTTGTGGTTCAGCCTATCAGAAGCGGCCTGGTAGATAAGATAAACGACCAGGGAGGAGCGTATACTCTTATACTCAGAGGTGTACAGAACGGCAGGATAATAAACAGCAGGGAGATCATAACCGCCATCAGCCGCGGGATAGACTTATATGCGTATTATGATGAATATATGAAAATGGCTGAAAGCGAAGAACTGAGATTTATAATTTCAAACACTACCGAAGCAGGAATATCCTACAATCCTGAGGACAGCCTGCAGGATGAGCCTCCTGTATCCTATCCCGGTAAACTTACGGCATTTCTTCACAAGAGATTTAAAGCCTTTGGAGGAGACATGAAAAAAGGCTTGATCATAATCCCCTGCGAACTCATTGACAGAAACGGTGACAATCTGAAGAAAATCGTATTGCAGTTTGCGGAGGAATGGAGCCTGGGAGAAGAATTCATAAGATGGGTAAGGGAAGCAAATTACTTCCTGAATACACTGGTGGACAGAATAGTAACGGGTTATCCAAAAGAAGAGGCCGGGACTCTTGAAGAAGAATTGGGTTACAGGGACGGTTTACTTGACACCGGAGAAATATTCCACCTGTGGGTTATAGAAGGCGACAGCAGACTGGCCGAAGAGATTCCCTTTGCCAAAGCGGGGCTCAACGTCGTTTGGACGGATAATATGAAACCGTATCGAGACCGGAAGGTAAGAATTCTCAACGGTGCTCATACAATGACAGTTCTGGCTGCATATCTGTATGGCCTGGACACTGTCAAGGAATGCATGGATGACAAGCTTATCAGTACTTATATGAAGAAGGGGATATTCGACGAGATAATTCCAACATTGGATCTGAAAGAGGATGAATTGGTCAGATTTGCCCGTGACGTTCTTGAAAGATTTTCAAACCCCTTTATCAAGCATTATCTATTAAGTATTTCACTTAATTCCGTATCAAAGTTCAAAGCACGTGTACTGCCGTCACTGCTGGAATACATTGAAAGAAAGGGAAAACTGCCTGAAATACTTACATTTTCTCTGGCCAGCCTTATAACCTTTTATAAAGGGAAAGAGATAAAGGACAATTATCTTTCGGGTGAAAGAAACGGTGTGGAATATAAAATCTGTGACGATATGTACATTCTTGAAGCTTTCAGGGATTGTTGGGATAAATTTAACGGTACCAGGAAGGAAGTTGATGCCATAGTAACATGTATACTCTCAAAGTCAGACTGGTGGGGCAGTGATTTGAATAAAGTGCCCGGATTGCCGGAGAAAATTGCAGAACAGGTATACTCCATAACGGCAAACGGTGTGGAAGCAGCGATAAAAAAACTGTTGTAGGGCACCGGGACAGAACAACTATTTGATGATTGGAGAGGGATATGAGCCAGTTAAAAGCTTTAAAGATTCATACAAGGGATAATGTAGCCGTTTTGCTTCAAGATGTTGAAAAGGGTGGAACCATTGAACTTGACGGGCTGGTAATATCGGCAGCCGAAGCTGTTCCGGCAGGACATAAGATAGCAGTAGCCGATATTCCGGAGAGGGAGAACATAATCAAGTACGGTTATCCCATAGGTCATGCAACCATATCCATACAGGCAGGGCAGCATGTCCATACCCATAACCTGACCACCAATCTGGGAGAGCTGCTGGAATATTCCTATAAGCCGGAGCTTTCAAATGCCGGTACCGACAGCACAGCTGAAAACTTTTGGGGCTTTGAGAGACAGGACGGCAGGGTTGGTATCAGAAATGAAATATGGATCGTAAACACAGTGGGCTGTGTAAATAAAACCTCTGAGATGCTTGCCGCAGAAGCAAATAACAGGTATAAAGGAATTGTTGACGGAGTGTATGCATTTCCCCATCCCTACGGCTGTTCCCAAATGGGTGAGGATCAGGAAAATACACAGAAGATCCTTGCCGGAATGGTGGGACATCCCAATGCAGGGGGTGTACTGGTGCTGGGGCTGGGCTGTGAAAATAACAATGTGGATGTGTTTAAAAAAGTATTGGGGCAATACGACAGCAGCAGGGTGAAATTTCTTGTAACCCAGGAAGCCGGGAACGAAATAGAGGAGAGTTTGAAGCTGATCGGGGAACTGGCCCAATATGCCGGCAGCTGCAGGAGGACTTTGCAGCCGGTTTCGAAACTGACGGTAGGTTTGAAATGCGGGGGTTCCGATGCATTCTCAGGGATAACCGCAAATCCGCTTGTCGGAATGTTTTCCGACAGGCTGCTGAGCCAGGGAGGCACTACTATACTCACCGAAGTACCTGAAATGTTTGGTGCCGAAACCCTGCTTATGAACAGGTGCATCAATGAAGATGTCTTTGACGAAACAGTCAGCCTTATAAACGGCTTTAAGGATTATTACATCAAGCATGATCAGGTTATATACGATAACCCGTCTCCCGGAAATAAAAAGGGCGGAATAACTACTCTTGAGGAAAAATCACTGGGCTGTACCCAAAAAGGCGGTACTGGAAATGTAACCAGCATACTGAATTACGGAGAGCAGGTCAGAGAACCGGGTTTGAACCTGCTTCAGGGTCCGGGCAATGATATTGTTGCCGTAACTGCACTAATGGCGGCAGGAGCGCAGATAATACTGTTTACTACCGGAAGGGGAACTCCTCTCGGGGCTCCGGTACCAACTGTCAAGATATCGACAAATACGGCACTTTGGGAGAAAAAGAAGAACTGGATCGATTTTGACGCAGGAAGGATACTCAACGGCAGCCCAATAGCTGAAGTAACTGCAGAGCTGTTCGAATATGTAATCGGGCTTGCGTCAGGTGAAATAAATACCAGGAACGAAAAAAACGGATATAGAGAGATTGCCATATTTAAAAACGGAGTGACCTTGTAGCAGCGAATTTATTTGTAAGCTAAACAGACAAGTATGTATTATCAGTACTCCCGCGCAAAACAAAACAATGTGTCGCACACAAAAAATATTAGAGGAATCCGTTAGCAGGCTTCCCCTAATATTTTTTTAACCATGCGTCCACATTGTTTTGTTTTACGCTCGCGTACTAAAAAATAATAATAGAAATTATACGCTTACAAATAAATTCGATGGAACTGCTGTCGGTGCTAAAAAGCTTGGTAAGCGTTTCTACCGTGCTGCCCATTTATTTTTGTCACACTCACGTACTAATGGATAAATACCCTCTATTGACAATGTACAACACGCCTCACGTCGGCTATTTTGCCACTTTTCTTTGTTGTCGTCCTTGCCTTGCGTCAGCAAGGCTGCGTCCATCCTCCTCGAAAATTGCCAAAATATCTCGGCGTGAGGTCGGTGATTTTTGAGCGAGAGAATTTGGCTTGCGACAAGGCGAAGACGCGCAGAAAGGCTTTGTGCCTTGCAAGCGGCTTCAACACAGCCGCAGGGCAAATTTACCGGTCAAAAACGTATTGTATATTGTTAATAGAGGGTACCTAACTTATCAAAAACAATTTTGTTATACTGTGGCCCGGCAAAAGGGTAAAGAACTGTTAGCAGGCTTCCAGAATATAAAAAAATAAGGGAAAAGCTTATTTGGGGGGCTTTCCCTTATCTTTTCAGTGGTGTATAGGGATTTATAACTTTTTAGTAAGATTCTAACTACCGTTAACTTAAGTTTGGAACCATGTACCATAAGCTCCAATTAAATAAATTCCTATACGCGGGGTTTGAAAAGGGGAGTCCCATTTCCGGTACAGAGGGGTGCTCAGGAGCGTTAGCTCCGTCGAAGGGGGGAGTAGTCCCTCCTGGCGAAAGAAAATTTGCTAAAAACAAATGAGCACTAAAAACCAGGTATTGCAAATTTTTTTACCATATTACCATGCTTCGATTTTGACATATTTTGTACTTGCATACAAAAAACTCACATAACTTATTATAGCTTAGTAATCAGGAGATACTGCGTTTTGATTTGCAGCTGCATTGTCAGGCCTCTATTCCGAAGTACCTGGCCGCATTGTTATAGCTGATGTCCCTGACCATTTGACCCAAAAGCTCCAGGTCATTGGGAATCTCGCCCTTTTCAGCCCAATTGCCGAGTATGTTGCAGAGGATTCTTCTGAAATATTCATGCCTTATGTAGGATAAAAAGCTTCTGGAATCTGTAAGCATACCCACGAATCTGCTGAGTAACCCCAGGTTGGCCAGAGCTATCATCTGTTTTTCCATACCATCCTTTTGATCATTGAACCACCAGGCTGAGCCGAACTGGATCTTGCCTGGGAGCTTGCCGCTCTGGAAGCAGCCGGTGATTGTTCCGAGAATCTCGTTCTCTCTTGGATTCAAGTGGTATAAAATTGTTTTAGGAAGCTCATCGGTCTGATCCAATGTATCCAGCAACGCCGACAGGGAGGAAGCAAAGTTCCAGTCTCCAATGGAATCAAAGCCTGTATCCGGCCCCAGAGCCTGCATCATTCTCGTATTGTTGTTACGCATTGTTCCCATGTGGAACTGCATTACCCAGTCAAGTCTTGCGTATTGTTTTCCAAGGAAAACAAGTACCTGGGATTTGTAGGTTTCAACTTCCGCCTGTGTCAATACCTTGCCAGACAACGCTTTTTGCAGTATCATTGAGGCTTCTTCCTCTGTGCCTTTCCGGAAAGCTAAAGGATCAAGACCATGGTCGGATATTCTGCAGCCGGCCTGGTGGAAAAATTCCAGCCTTGAAACAAAAGCATTTTTTAAATCCTGAAAAGTTGCTATTTTGGTGCCTGTTACTTTTTCCAGCTTTAAAAGCCACGGAATAAAACCATCTTTATCGATATTGATGCCTTTGTCAGGGCGGAAGGCTGGAAGAACTTTAATATTAAAGGATTTATCTTCTGCAATTGCCTTATGGTATTCGAGAGAATCAACAGGGTCATCGGTAGTACAAACAACTTTTACATTGGAGCGTTTTATCAAATTTTTTGCAGTAAACCCGTCCTGCTGCAGCATGGCATTACAGCGTTCCCAAATGCTTTCGGCAGTTGAGGGGGAAAGAAGTTCATTTATTCCGAAGTAACGTCTTAATTCCAAATGTGTCCAATGGTAAAGCGGATTACCGATGCAGTTGGGCATTGTTTCAGCCCACTTCAGGAACTTATCCTTGTCATCTCCGTCTCCTGTTACATACTTTTCTTCCACCCCATTACTTCTTATGGCCCTCCATTTGTAATGATCGCCTCCAAGCCAAAGCTCGGTGATGTTGCGGTATTTTTTATTTTCTGCTATTTCTTTGGGACTCAAGTGACAGTGATAATCAAAAATGGGCATTTTCTCTGCATACTCGTGATATAGTTTAACAGCTGTTTCATTGTCCAACAAAAAGTCTTCATTCATAAATTCTTTCATGGCACGTCTCCTTGTAGATTTATTGTAAATTTAATTTAACATAACTTGAATTCTGCGGCCATTCGGTTCATAATACAATTATAATACTGCTTATTTGCCATAAACATATCATATATTGCTGGTTTTAATGCAAAAATTGCTCTATAATTTGCATAGCAAATTTCTTGAAATCAGATGGGGGTTCATATGGAACATAAGTTTACCTCAAGACAGTACATGGTGAAAAATGATTTTGAGTTCTTTCATACCAGGGAAGAACTGCCTCCGAATGTTGAGTATCATAATCATGATTTTTACGAAATTTTCTTCTATATTTCAGGAAAAGTGACCTATATTATTGAAGGCAAATCCTATAGATTAAAGCCGGGAGATATAATTCTTATCAATAACAGAGAACTTCACAGAACGATTATTGAGAGCGGTGAAGACTATGAGAGGATTGTCATATGGATCAGGCCGGACTATATAACCAATCTTAATACCGACAGTACCGATCTGACTATGTGCTTTGAGTCCTCTGCAAAGAAGAAGTATAACCTGCTGAGACCGGATACCGAGACTTTGGCATATCTTAAATCCATTGTTCAGAAACTCGAAAAAGCTTATTATAACAGCGGGTTTGGCAGTGAGGTTCTTAAGAATGCATATATCAATGAGCTTGTAGTGTACCTGAACAAGGCCTATTTATACACCAAGGACGAAGAAATTGAAGCGGATATAGAGTATAACCAAAAAATAAGCAATATTATTAAATACATCAATGCCAATCTGGACAGCGAATTATCTCTTGAAAATATCTCTGCCCGATTCTACATCAGCAAATATCATTTATTAAGGGAATTCAAGAAATACACCGGATTCACCATTCATAGATTTATTCAGAAAAAAAGACTCATAATGGCAAGAATGTTGCTGAAAGAAGACGTCAAAGTAAGTGAAGTCAGCATGATATGCGGGTTTGGAGATTATTCAAACTTTATCAGGACTTTTAAAAGGGAATATGGTATATCACCTAAGGTTTTTGCCAGGGAAATAACTCAGGAGAGGGAGGTTTGAATGACCCAATCCTTTTTTTCCAAAATAAATAGCGATCCTGTAAAATCAATTGGGGTGCCTTCAGGAGTTTTTCTAAAGGAGGCGATTCCTTCGTGTGTCTTTTTAAAACCCAGTTTGCTTAGCAGATTGTATGACGGGTGATTTTTGTTGGCAGTTCCGCTTGTAATTTTTTTCAATTCCAATACCGAAAAAGCATATCCAATAACTGCCGTACAGGCCTCTGTAGCATATCCCTTATGTTGAAAGGGTGAATAAATGCAAAATCCCATATCCATTTCCCCGCGAACAGTTTCATTAAGAGAAACAAAGCCAATGATTCTACAGGCAGTTGTTTCATAAACAGCAAGATAATTGCTGGCGCCTGCAAACCATTTGGTAACTTCTTGTACCTCCTGATCTGATATTGGGAACTCATAATCATAAATGGCATACTCAGATGCCTCCTTATCAATTACTATATCCTGCAGATCTTTCCAATCCTCAAAGGAAAAATTCCGTATAATAAGCCGCCCGGTTTGTAAGTTTACCATTCCTTTAACCTCCCTGACCAGTGGTCTTTAACATCTAAAACGTATATTGCCGGCGAGGAAAATTTTTGCAGTATCATTCTTTTCAGCTAATAATATTATTTTGAAGTTTAAAAGTCAATAATTATAATTGAGAGTTTGAAACTGTAAATTACATTATGGAATATTCCTGGCAGTTTAGGCAGATAATACGAATAGAACTAAAAGACAGCACTAAAGGAATAGAAATGAATATAGGGTGGAACATTGAAACTTATACAACTATAACAGCCTTAATAATAACCCTGATACTACTGTTCTTATTAATAAAAATCGATTGGAAAAGTTATGGTCTATTATTTTTAATAAGCTCCGGGGCAGGTGTAATATTATGTTATATTTTTATTGGTCTTAATCTATATGAATTCCCTTATAGACTTTTCCCCGCAATATCAAAAATACCTTTTACAGTTATTTTAACCGTATTTCCCTTTTATGTTTTACTTGGAGTGCGCTACAGTCCGGCAGAATGGCGCAGGAAGATCTGCTTTTACTGGGTTCTGATTCATATCGGCATGTTTGGTGAAGTCCTTGCCGAAAGCCGGACACAGCTGATCAAATACATGTCCGGATGGGATGTATGGGATTCCTATACCTGGTGGTGGATATACCTGCTGGTATTTGAGTGGGTGGGGGGAATGATTATCCCGGCCGACAAAAGAAAGCCTCTGACAACAGATATATTAAGTTTTGGTAAAATCGGATGGTTTATAATGCATTTTATTCTTATCGTTACTATTTTCCTGGCAGGTGTATATACTGGAATGTCTCTGAAATAATTTGAACCTGCCACACAGCGATGTTCTCTGAAGCATATTAAAGTCCGTTAAAAAGCCGGAGCCTGCAAACTTTAAAAGCTTACAGGCTCCGGCTATAAATTTGGCGCGCCCGGCAGAGATCGAATCCACAACCTTTTGGTCCGTAGCCAAACGCTCTATCCAATTGAGCTACGGGCGCACATACAGCACACATTTATTAACGGTGCACATAATATATTAATACATATTGATCAAAAAAGCAACAGTTTGTTTTATTTACCAATAAAAAAACATTTACCCAAATGCTTATTATTCAGAAAATGATTTTACTTAAAGAACAGCTTAAACATAATATCCCTGCTGTAATTCCCAAACCCCTTTCCGAACAGGGTTACGCCACCGGCATTGACTGCATCGGGGAGAACGGCTATTTTAAAGGACCAGTATTTCTGACGGATATCCAAAGAGGAAAGGGATACATCTGAGACTTGAATTCCGTCAATATAAGTCCCTTCCTGGGTTATTCTTATTGCTTTGTAAAGTCCGTATTGTCCCACATTAAGGCTCCACCATTCAGGTGTGAACTTGCCGCGGTTATATCCAAAGTCGCCCGGGCTGGTCCAATGGCCCAGCTTTTGTTCATTAAGGAAGAAAGTTATATCCGATGGCCAGTTATTATTTACACCGGGCGCCTCAGAACCCAGTTCCATGGATATTTCCAATTCTTCAGGCTGCTGGGCCGACAGAAGAAAATTCGGGACCTTGTATTCAACATATCCTTCAGTAAACCACAATATACCGGCATTGACTCTTTCCGGATCCCAAAAATATCTGGGATCGTCAAACTGTCCGATAATCTTTTCAGGTGTGGCAATTCCGCAGGTGGGAGTTACGCTGAAGTCTGAATAATGCCCGATCGGCATGGAAAATTCGTGGAAATTACGGGCTTTTAACTGTTTGCTTGGAAAAATAATTTCTATAGTATCAACATCCAGGTAACAGAGTTTCTGTACCGATCCATTGGCGCTTTTGCGTTCACAGCGGATAATCTCAGCTTTTTCAAGCTTTTTTACATGCATTGTTATAATGGCGCTGCTCAGCTCCAACTGCTGAGCCAGCTGCTTTATATTTAAAGGATTTTCAGCCAGCAGGTTGATTATTTTGATGCGCACATCACTGCTTAAGGCTTCATAAACCGGTAGCCATTTTTCTGATATTTCTGTTTTCATTAATGATTAATCCCCCAATGCAAGAATTAATACAAGTATAAATTACCTTCTGCTTTTTGTAAATATAGATATTAAATATACATCAGTTATTTAAATTTTAAAATCTGTTGTATGTTGTATGTGGACTAAATTGTACCGGCCTTTTTCGGTTTTCTATTGACACGATAAGGATACAGAGATATCATATAGTTATTAATATTGTAGTTATTTAATTAATAAATTTATTAATCTGGCTGGGAGGATTTAAGATGAGTAAGGCTAAGATGATACTTAATAAGGATTATGTAATCGGTGAGGTAGACAAAAGGATTTACGGCTCATTTATAGAGCACCTGGGAAGAGCTGTTTACGGGGGGATTTATGAACCAGGACATCCTACTGCCGATAAATATGGTTTCCGTCAGGATGTAGCAGCAATGATAAAAGAACTGCAGGTACCTATCGTAAGATATCCAGGAGGAAACTTTGTATCCGGCTACAACTGGGAGGACGGAGTAGGTCCGGTTGACCAAAGGCCCAGACGTACCGAGCTTGCCTGGATGACAACGGAACCCAATGAGGTGGGTACAAATGAATTCTTTACCTGGGCGAAAGAAACAGGTACTGAAGTAATGATGGCTGTAAACCTTGGAACAAGAGGAGCCGATGCAGCAAGGAATCTGGTGGAATACTGCAACCACCCCGGCGGAACATATTGGAGCGAGCTCAGAAAAGCGCATGGATACGCTCAACCGCACAATATAAAAACCTGGTGCCTTGGAAATGAAATGGACGGACCCTGGCAGATCTGCGCAAAGACTGCCGATGAATATGGCAGATTGGCCTGTGAAACGGCAAAGGTTATGAAGTGGGTCGATCCCACCATTGAATTGGTTGCCTGCGGAAGCTCAAACAGTGCAATGCCTACATTTGCTCAAT
>JAEVZU010000068.1 GCA_023392075.1 Bacillota bacterium
CCGGCTATTTTGCCACTTTTCTTTGTCGTCGTCCTTGCCTTGCGTCAGCAAGGCTGCGTCCATCCTCCTCGAAAATTTCCAAAATATCTCGGCGTGAGGTCTGTGATTTTTGAGTGAGATAATTTGGTTTGCGGCAAGGCAAACGGCGTGCAGTATGGCTTTGTGCCTTTCAAGCGGCTTTAACGCAGCCGCAGGGCAAATTGACCACTCAAAATTGTACATTGTCAATAGAGGGTAACATGACTTCAACAATAAGAATGAACAAAAGCTGCCCGGATAGGCAGCTTTGCAGGCAAAGTTTTGTCAATCTTTAGGAAGTCTTATATAAAAAGTAGTACCTTTGCCAACAGTACTTTCAAACCATATTTCACCGTCGTGGACTTCCGTTATGGCATGGTAAACCATAAACAACCCCAACCCTGTGCCGTCCTTTCTGTGATAAACAAAGGGCTGAAAAAGTTTTTCCTTGATTTCATCCGGAATACCGGGTCCGTTATCATTTACCGAAATGAGGACATAGTTGCTATGATCATTTATTTCAACCTCTATTTTTCCGTCACGGTTAATAACCTGTACAGCATTTTTGACCAGATTTTCCAGAGCCCTCTTAAATACTTTATGATGGATATTTAATTTTCCGTCAAAACAATTAATGAAGGAAAGCTTAATGTTATTCATTTCACAGTCGGGCTGCATCTCTTCAATTACCTGCCTGATTAGTTCTGACGGCTGAAATTCAACTTTGGCTTCGGGCTTGAAAATATCCTGAAGATCAACCACAGACCTGTGTAAGGCATCAACCTGTTTTATTATCCTGTCAAAGTATCCATGTTCCTTTTTAGAGGTTGAGGTAAGTGTCCCAAGCTGTGCAAGTCCTCTGATACTTGCAAGAGGGTTTTTTAAATCATGAACAGCTGTTGCCATAAGCTCTGCAGTAGCAATGGATTTTCTGTTGTCTTTTGAAGTCTTTGGCTTTATGGGAATATTGGAAACTTCTTTTTCTATGGCATCTACGCAGGCCATCACCATGGTAAGCCTTGCCGGATGGGCATATTCGTTCAAAACCGCGACGCTTATTGCTCCAATGAGCTTATTATCCTTATGAATAGGAACTCCAAGGCAGGAGAAGGGTTTAAATATGTTACCATAATGTTCCAAGCCATAGATAAAAACCGATTTATCCTCTATTAAACAAGTGCCTCCGCCATTGTTGCCTATACATTCTTCCTTCCAGCATGCCCCTGCACATTGACCTCTGTCCCTTCCTCCGAAATCCTCTACTGTCCCTTTTATATCGATAACCCATCCCCCGATGTCAAGCAGTGCCACAACGTGCGGAATACCTGTCAGGCTAAGTGAAAGATAATCAAGGTAAGACTTTGTCGTCTGCACTAAAAAATCAAGTTCGGTAAGTTTCTTTTCCAGTTCTTCATCCTCTAAATAAACAAACTTCAGCTTTTCCGGGTCAACATTAAGTTTTTTACACCTGTCCCATGCTTTAATTGTAATTGATCTAAGCGATGGTTCATGCTCTATAGCCTCTTTGAGCATATTCCATTCTCTGATCAAATCTCTCTCTGAAACATTAGCGGTACTCATCTCTCTGGACAACTTGTTCACTCCCTTTAAACAAATTAGCGCACTGACACTATTCGACTCAAGTTACATAATTCCTTTATTTCTTCAAATAATTTACTTTAATTTTAAATCAGCAAATAAAGCAGCCTGCTTAAAGTTATCCTTTTATTCTAATGTTTCGGTATTTTCCATCCACCTCATCTTTTTGATGATAATCAAATATAAGAAGTTCCTCGGGCTTTGTTATCAAATCCAGCGAAACAAAAAATACCTTCTTCATAATGTTCTTTGCAGGAATATCCGCAAATCCGGGAAGGTAATCCCTTATAAAGTCCTGACTTTTCAAAATTTCATGTATCCTGTTTGCAGGTATAAAATCACGTTCTGCCCTGATTGTGTCCGGAATGGCACAGGAACTGTCGGAACTCAGAAAATCGAATACCATAGCCTGCCGGAATTCTTCCATATTAACCGTTCCTGGCAATTCGGCCTTTACAAAATTAAATAAAATTCCTACGTTTTCACGGTAAGCTATTGGCCTGTCCAGATATCCGTTTTTCCTGCAATAAACAGACAGTGTTTTATACAATTCAAAACAATCCCCGGAGTATATTTTCTCCAGCAGCATTAAGGCCTTCTGATACCTGCCTGAATTGAAATACCTTTCAACAATTTCCTCCACATCCTTTAAGTCCAAAATATCCTGAAATTTAATATATTTGTTTTCAAGAATTTCGTACGGAGCAAAATTCCTATAGATATAACCGTGCTTTTCTGCTTCACTTCTAACCCGTGCACCCTTCAGCATTTTAAGAAAACCAAGCTGAAGCTGATGGGGCCTCATATCATATACTTCGTTGAAAGATTTTCTGAAGGAATTAATATCTTCAAAAGGCAAGCCTGCAATCAGATCCAGATGCACATGAATATTGGAGCCTGCGAGAATTCCTTCAACATTGTATCTCAGCTTGTTCAAATCCGTTATGCGGTCAATTTCCTCAAGTGTTTCGGGATTCGTGGTCTGCAGCCCGATTTCAAGCTGTATTCTTCCCTTGGGGGCATTGCGCAGTAATTCCAGCATTTCATCATCAAATAAGTCTGCTGCCGCCTCAAAATGAAAAACTGTACTGCACTCCTGAGAAATGATATATTCTATTATCTCTTTCGCTCTTTTTTTATTGCAGTTAAAGGTCCTGTCAACAAATTTAATTAATTTTGGTTTATACCTTAAAAGCTTTTCCAATTCAGCTTTTACTCTTTCAAAGGAAAAGAACCTGACACCGTTAAAAGTTGAGGATATACAGTAGGAACAGTTGAACGGACAGCCTCTTGAGGATTCATAATATATAATTCTATTTTCAGCTGAGTCAAGCAAGGCATCGGTATAAGGAGAATTAAGCCTGTCCAATTGTGCGACCAGATTAAATCCCTCTCGGTATATAACCTCCTTGTCTTCCCTGTAAGCAATGCCTTTCAGCGTTTTATACTCCTTAGATCCGGTTTGAATTGCCTGGGTCAAGGCGGGTAAAACCTCCTCTCCCTCTCCGCACAATACAAAATCAACAGGAGCATTATCTTTTAAAACCTGGGCGGCAGTATATGAAACCTCCGGGCCTCCTAGAATTATAAAACATTTTGGTATAAGTTTTTTGATTTCCGGAATAAGCACCTTTACCATTTCATAATTCCAAACATAACAGGAAAAAGCAAGAATATCCGGCTTTTCCTTATAAATTTCAGCCAGAATACCGTCTTTACTGTCATTAATGGTAAATTCCCTGACCACCGTCTCAGCAGTGTTTTTCAAGCTAGCTTTCAAATACCATACTGCAAGGCAGGTATGTATATATTTTGAGTTAATACCAACCAATACCGTTTTCATTTCAGTTTAACAGCCTTTCCTGTACATAATTTTAAATATAAGTTCGGTACGAACCCCGTACTGCAAGACTGATGCAGGGTTCGTCACTATCCTAATATTATGCCACCTTTATCAGTTATGTACAAGTCTGGCCCAGGTTTTGAATATTGAGTCAAAATAATAGTAAAAATCCTTTCTTCCTATTGTTTCAAAGCTCTTGAGATCAGTTGTTGCCAAAAGCTTGCCATCCAGGACATAATCAGCAGTTCCTATTTTCGTGCCGCTTGTCAAAGGTGCTTCCATAACATCTGGAAGATTGTAGATAACTTTAATCTTATCAACTTCCTCCTGCTTAAGTGGTATCGTTATGTCAGAGTCAGAATATACGGGAACCCTGTCAAGCACACCCTTATGAACATTCACCAGCTGCAGCGGCTGCCCCTTTTTGAGATACTCATAGTTTCTGAAATTTTCAAAGGCATAATCAAGGAGTATTTTGCTGCTTTGTGCTCTGACAGTTCTTGTAGGACAGCCAAGAACTATGGATATAATTTTCCAGTTATCTTTTGTAACCGATGTCACCAGACATCTTCCGGCCTGCCCCGTATATCCCGTTTTAACTCCATCCGCTCCGGGATATAACCCCAGCATCTCATTGGTATTGGTGATATTGCCGCCCTCAAAAACTGAATTTTTGGTTCCAACAATTTCACAGAATTTTTCGTTCTTTAGAGCATATTGAGTTATAAGCGCCAGATCATATGGGGTTGAGTAATGCTGCGGATCGTCAAGTCCGTGAGGAGTAACGAAATTCGTATTTATGGCTCCGATTTCGGCAGCCTTTCTGTTCATCATCTCTGCAAACAGTTCAACCGAGCCGCCTATATGCTCTGCTACAGCTATGGCAGCATCATTTCCGGATCTGAGCATCATTGCATACATCAAATCTTTTAGTTTGTAGGTTTTTCCTTCCTTAAGATTGACTGTTGACCCGCCAATTGCCGCTGCACGTTTGCTTATCAGGACTTCCTCCTCATCATTGCCGTTTTCAAGAGCGACTATAGCCGTCATGATTTTGGTTGTACTGGCTATAGAACGTCTGGTATAGGCATTCTTTTCATACAATACCCTTCCGCTGGCCATATCCAGTACTATTGCTGCTCCTGCAGACACCCGTGGCATCCTGTTGCCTGTTGTCTCAATACTGTCATTAGCGGTAAACCCGCTTATGGGCTCATCGTCATTGGAATCATCCGCCCAAACCTCAAACACAGACAATAAACAGGATAAAATAATTATGATGCTCAATACAATTCTTAAAGTTTTTCTCAACAGCCTCACATCCCCAGCTTTCCAATATGAATAAAAATCATATTCATATTTTTATGAAATAAATGGTACAAAACTCAAGCGTTATAATATATGAAAACAAAAATTGGTTTATAACGACTAAATAATATTAAAATTATAAAAAATATAATCAAACATTTAGACGTGTAGCTCGTAAAATAAACAGAAACAAAATTAAAAAAAATTTTTAGATTTAACATTTGATACCTATCATTTAACCCAAATGTTGTATTATTATATATAAGGAATGATAGTGCTGTTAAATTAGTTAACAATTTTGGAGGCTAAGGAGAAAACATGAGAAATGTTGTAATAATTTCATCAGATTACACTGGTCATGGTCATAAGAGTATTAGTGAATCGTTGTTGGAACAATTCAATCTGTATGATGATGTTAATGTTAAAATAATAGATGGATTTGATCTGGGCGGAAACATGTGGGTTAAAGTAGGCAAATCCTATGGTTTGGTTACAAGAAACGCAAAAGAACTCTGGAAATTGGCCTGGAAAATATCCAAAAGAAATCCTACGTTCATACATGAATTTACAGAATTGACCATCCGGGAAAATTTTATAAAAATGCTCAGGAAACTTAAACCCGACTTGATACTTTCAGTTCATCCGGTTTTTAATTCACCGGTTCTGAATATTCTTAGAGATTATAAAATAAATATCCCTTTTGCAGTTTTTGTTGCCGACCTCGTAAGCATATCGCCACTATGGGCTGACAAACGCGCAGATTGCATCATCTGTCCCACTGCAGAGGCAAAGGAAAGATGTATAGGCTTTGGAGTACCTGAGTCCTCAATTAAAGTAATCGGGTTCCCTGTAAGGTCAAGATTTACGCAGCATATCTCCCAGGGGATTCAAAAACCTGATTACAGCCTCGACAGACCTCTCGACTGCCTGATTATGAGCGGCGGTGAAGGGGCGGGAGATATGAGTGCGGTATCAAAAATCCTGCTTGATAATTTTAACTGCAATATACAGATCATTGCCGGAAGAAATCAGGCCATGAAGGAAAAACTTGAAAAGACCCTTTCACTTCAGTACCCGGGAAGAGTTGAAGTTCATGGATATATAACAAATATTCAGGACTATATGCTAAAATCCGATATAGCCTTTACCCGGGGAAGCCCAAACGTAATGATGGAGGCTATAGCCTGCAATGTACCGCTTATAATAACAGGAGCCCTGCCCGGACAGGAGCAGGAAAATCCCCAATTTGCGGTTAATAACAATCTAGGGATTTTCTGTGAAGAATTGTCAAATCTTTCGTCAGTAGTTTCAGAACTTCTGGCAGATAACGCAAAAGGCCTGAATGAGATCAAACAGGCGCAGCGTGAATATTTTGACCATGATTCAGCTAAAAAGATTGTTGAAACCTCACTTGGTCTTATAAGAAATGAAGTCTTTATCTTCCCCTCCGAAATGCGCCGAAGAAGACGCTTTCTGAGATTAAAGCTTCAATCCCGCAGAAGCTCATAAAATATAAATTAATCAACCTCATTCCAACCGGAATGAGGTTTTTTGCTGTCTGTTAAGAGACACAGTGTGAAGTGGACTGTCACACTCCGTAAATAAAGTGACTTTACCGCTCTTGCTATATTTCCGACCTGATGTTACAAATAACTACTAATTATGTAAAATCTGAATTAAATTGTTGTAATCTTACATAAATCCTATTATAATCTAATAATACAATTACAAAAAGGGGTGGTTAGATGTATCAAAATATAGTTTTTAAGGGTATAGGAACTTATCATCCAGCTACAAAAACATATAATTCCTATTATGTCAATCACTTTAAAAGCATGGGAATTGATGTATCCGGTCTCATAGAGCATCTTGGAAGAAATATCAGATGTGTAGCTGAGACAAAAGGCGAAAATGCAGTAACAATGGCTTATCAGGCATCTTTAAAAGCACTTCTGACATCAAATGTCCAACCTGAAGAAATTGACATAATCATATTTGGAACCGATAGTCCAGAAAAATTGGTTCCCTCTAATGCATTGCTCCTTCACGATAAATTAAACACAGTTAATGCCCACCAGATATTTGATTTAAATTCAAATTGCATAGGCATGCTGTCTGCAATTGATGTTGCAAGCCGCCTTATGCAAAGTAATACAAGGATTAATAAAGCTCTTGTTGTTGGAAGCTTTTTAGGGAGCTTTATTTCAAGTAAAAACGACCCGGTATGCTACTCAAATATGGCCGATGCAGCAGCGGCAGTAATACTGGATAGAGCTGATGAGCCGTATAAAAGGGGCTTTATTGATTCGAACTTTAAAACAGATCCTGTTGTAAAAAATGCATTTCAATTTCCGGCATGCAGTTTTTCGGATTTTTACAACAATGAAATAGACATAGAAGATAAGAAATTGAAACTCTACCCATTCGATACAAGTTTTATTTGTAAAGAGTGGGTTGATTTAATGCAGGTACTTTTTGAGAGATACAATATAAGTAAATACAATATAAAGCAGTTCTTTTTCTCTCAGTTTTCCAGGCCTGATGCAGAAACAACCTTAAATATGATGTCTGTGGGCTTGGACAAGTATACATTCATAGGAAACAAGTACGGCTATACCGGCCTTACAAGCCCAATCATAGCATACAACGAAGCACTGAACAACAAAGTAATTGACAACGGAGACTATGTAATGTTCTGCTCAGTCGGTGCAGGATATAACATATGCGCTCTCTTATACAGACTATAATCTATTTTTAATGAAACAATTTTGATATAAGGATTGCTACCCTCTATTGACAATGTATAACACGCCTCATGCCGGCTATTTTACCACTTTTCTTTGCCCTCATCCTTGCCTTGCGTCAGCAAGGCTGCATCCATCCTCCTCGAAAATTGTCAAAATATCTCGGTGTGAGGTCGGTGATTTTTGAGTGAGATAATTTGGCTTGCGACAAGGCAAAGGCGTGCAGTAAGGCTTTGTGCCTTGCAAGCGGCTTCAACGCAGCCGCAGGGCAAATTTACCACTCAAAAACGTATTGTACATTGTCAATAGAGGGTAACAAACGGACAAACTATTAT
>JAEVZU010000086.1 GCA_023392075.1 Bacillota bacterium
CCTTGTTCTGTTACAAGACGGGCTGCTTGTTCTTTAAAACTACTATCATAACGTTTCATTGATGGTTACCTCCACTGGTTTTATTATACCAGCCATTCGGTGTGTCCATCAAATCAGGGTAAGGTCATAATTACTACATCCTTTATATAGTCTAACTTGTTATATTTTAAATACTGCTTTTGCAATTCCCCATAACGTTGGTTAAGGTCATCATCTAATAATTTTACAAGACTAATAAAATCCTGATTTCTACTATTTGTTTTTAAAATCTTTATATTCATTTTAATCATCTCCCTACAAAGTATTCGAAGCTGTTAGTAATTGCGCCCCTCCGGATTTGGAACCTGCGTTTTTATAAAAAAGCGAATTATTGCTCGTATGTATATAAAGCTGTCATTTCTTCATCGTATATAACTAGTTTTGTATACCATTTAGGCTCTTTATTTTTTTCTTTAGGACATAAAATTATTGTTCCCTTGCCAGAGACCATTTCTATTGTTTTTTGCGTAGTTCCATCTTTAATTCCATCTATATAAGTTATTTCTATCTCTTTGGCTTTTTTTAATATGTCCTCATTATTAATAATAACTACGCACAAAGGTGTTTCTCCAGAAGTACTTCCGATCAATATCGGACTTTCTTTTAATTTACCAATTGCTGTAGCCCCGGAACTATATAATTTGTTATTTTGATCCCTATGTAATGTGTAATACCCGTATTCATATTCATTTTGAAATAATACAATAGTAAAATCCATGGTTTCCTTTATTGATAATGCATTTATTGAGTTGTCAGATATAAATTCGTCTACTTGTGCTTTAGTTGGAGCAAAATACTTTATTTCTTTATTACAAGCAGTAAATAGAACCATTACTGCTAACATCAATGAAAATAAAACTCCTTTTTTACCCATTAAATACCTCTCTCAAATTATTTTGCTATTTCACGTTATATAAAATTAAACGAAATTCACTTATTGCGAGAACTGGACGGTTTGTTCATTTTGTTTGTAAATACTTTTGCCTATACTCATCCATTGCTTGAAGTCTTTCAGGACGATTTCGCTTTAATTCAAGGTTATATCGATTCTCAAAAAGCTCAATGAATATATCATAACCATTCCAAAGAATCTTGTCATATAAATGGTTTTCTAAATCTAAACTTTCTGCAGCAACAACATCTATATATGAGTTGTCCATGGATATTCTTCCAAAATATCTTACAACCCAATTTTCTTTATTATCTATAAACGGCTCTACAACATAATCCGAAAATATACTCTTAACTTTAAAAAAATCTCTGGTATGAACAATAATATCAAGATCATGGGGAATAATTTTTACCCCCCTTAAGGCATCACTTACACTTCCAAAAACATACCATTCGATATTATTTTCTAAAAATTTCTCTGCTATAATCAATAATGCTTTATTCCAATCCAAATCACCTTGAAACATAAACGGACCTAGTCGTGAAAAATTATTACTTACAATCTCAACATCCTTATCACTTACACCATTTTCTTTATCCATCATACTATAAACTTTTTGATACCCTGTATTTGTTTCATGATACCATGCAGCCACTAGATTTTTTTTTAATTCCGATTCCACATTATCCGCACATAAAATCAAAGCTTCTTCCGTTCTATTACAATAACATTTCATAAATATCCCCCCAAATTCATCTAATATTAAGAATGTACAATGGTTATGTTTTACACTTCAATTATTATTTCATTAATTCCTTTAGCAACCCCCCCAACCTTTACTTCGAGCACCTCCTTTTTTAAAACAGATAAGCCAGCTAAAATCTCTGAAGGCCTTTGCATAGAGTAACCTTGCTCAAAAACCAGTTGTTTCGTAGCATCTTCAGAGATAATACCATATTTATACAGATAACAGGCTAAGGCCCCAGTAGAAGTACCTGTTGCAGCTTCTTCAGTAATATCATATAAAGGAGCAAAGTTCCTACAGTGAGCAATCGAATTATGTACAGTGTCTAGTGTAAACAAATGATAGCCTATTACACCATACTTTCTACTTATAGAAATTATTTTATCAAAATCAGGTTTAATGCAATGCAATTCTTCCAATGAACTTATAGGTATAAATATATCTTTCAGCCCTGTAGATACTATCTGAGTAGGAAAATTATTTAGAATAACACTTTCATTTACATTAAGCGAATCTGAAACTTCGTTTTTATCAATTATTTCATAAAATATAGGTTTATTTTGATACATATAAATTGTTTCATTTTTATGATTTTCCACCTTTAAGAGTCCTGCTTTGGTTTCTTGTGTATATTCTCCATTATCGATAATTCCTTTGTAAGCAAGTAAATAGAAAGTTGCTATAGTAGCATGACCACATAAATCAACTTCTCCATGTGGAGTAAAAAACTTTACCCTGAAATCTGCACTATTTGATTTCTGTACAAATGCAGTTTCAGAGAATCCAACTATTTTTGCAATATGTTGCATTTCAGATTCAGACAAAAAATCGGCATCTAAAACAACTCCTGCAGGATTTCCTCCATTTTCTATTTTAGAAAATGCATTAAGAGTATATACCTTTACTTTCATTTGATTTCTCCAATGTAATTGATAAAATTTAATGCACAATTTGAAATGAATGTGCCATAAAACTAACAACAACTAAATATGCTTTTTTGGAAATTCTCTTTATAAGCATTGTGTAGTAAAATAAGTTCTAATTAAGCTTATAATTAATAATAAGCTTAAGTTAAATGCAAGGATATGGGCAATCCGTACAAGGTTGCAGAGAATTTTTCCTTGCCACCGTAAAATGGTCTGTTTCATTATATATGACTGTTCTTTGCTGTCCCTTGACCAGCTCGACTGAATCAAAATTTATAATTTCGTCCCTCTGTTTCGCCAGTTTGTTCAAATGGTTTTTAACCAGACGCCATCCCTTCTTAGTCAGAATATAAACTGGTATATGCTCCAAAAATCTCACCATTGACATTTAGCCACTCACGCAATTCATCATATGCAAAATAGGTATCGCAAATCCATAAGCTGCCCAGCCCAAGTTCGGTAGCTGTAAGTGTCATGTTCTCTATAGCCACACCTATGGATTGAGCGTTACAGATTTCATAAATGCGCTCTTCAGAGTCCAATGAAGAATGTATATCTATTCCAAGCGAATTAACAATAAAAATAATAACAGGTGCTTGATCCATAATTTTCAAGGTGTTTTCCGCACCGTTAAGATACCGGATGCTTTGGGGAAGCAGCGGACACTCCTGCTCACGTTTTAATCCTTTATTCATAACTGCAAGCATATCATTCTTTGAGGTTCCGCTAACTATTATGAATTTCCAGGGTTGCCTATTTTTTGAAGATGGTGCAAGTATCCCCGACTGTAATATTTCCTCTATCATGTACCTGGGTACATCTTTGCTTTTATATTTCCGTATGCTACGTCTATCAATGATAGCTGATATCATTATACATGCTCTCCTGTAATCAAATTTTGTTTATTAGCAGCAGTTCAAAATTAAATTATTGGTATTTCTCTACTACATAAATGAGGTTCATACCACAGTCAAGCATTCCCTCAAGTTTTGCAAATTCTATTTCTTTCTTTACTATAAGCTCCCAAAACTCTTTATCTTGTCTTGCATTTTGTAACGCTTCGTTTCCGGATTGAGAAAATATACCTGCTGAACTTTTTTCAACTACTTTTACGGGAAAATTTGAAAAGAGGGTATCCATTTCAGTACTTCTCATCATATGCACATAGTGCTTATTGGGGACAGGATAATGTTTTTCATCTTGAACACCTGTATCAAATAACCATTTGGTTGCTTCAATTCCAAATTTGTTTTTTTCCTCCCTGATACCATCTAAATAAAATAATGATGCGCCGATGAGGCTCATGGACCCGATAATCAGTTTGCCTCCAGGTCTTAATACTCTGAGCATTTCTTCAATTCCGTTCAGTTCCTTCTCAAGCAAATAGTTAATAACACCGCCTATGCAGATTACGCAATCAAATGACTCACTTTTCATGTTTGGCATATTAACTACATCCAATGTAAGAAAATCTTTAATACGACTGTACAGTGATAATTGTTTCATCTTTTCTTTATTAAATTCAATTTGATGAGATGATATATCGGCAACAGTAAGTTCTTTGCACATATTTACGATATCTTTCGTATATCTGCCTGACCCTGCTCCAATCTCAAATACACAATCCGATGGTTTTATATGCCTTTTCAGAATATCAAAATGAACATGATATAAAAGCTCTCCGTGTGCGTCCCTTTCAAGTCTGGTCCACTCGCTATCGCCACAATTGTCATAACGATTTGTGGGTATTTCTGGATTGTAACTCATGAAAAACACCTCCCTCGTATAATTAAAAGCACTCTTACAAACTTTGAAAAGCCTGATTTTTCATATTTCCTCTTAAATCTCATGATAAATGTATAAATATTTTATATTTGTTCAAATCGCACGCGTAGTTTATGGACTACACGTTAAGCAAGTAAAATTACTGGTATTTTAAAAATTCCCTAATTTTTTCTACAATATAATCGGATTTATAATAATGTAAGTTATGATTGCAATCAAGTTTAATCTGCAAACAGTTCTTTGCGTAATCAGCAAAATTTTCCTGAGCTTTTACCCATCCTTCATATCCGGATGCCCTAGCCAAATTAGTTGTAAACATTAATATCGGCATAGCCGGAACTTCCAGTTTTCCCACTGTTTCTGCATTATTCAAAACCATTTTACATTCTTCATATACATCCGTATTTAAAGAATTTCTATATACCAATAATTTATTCTGTTTATATTCACCATCAGATAAACCGTTCTGATTCACGTAGCAAAAAACAGGTATTCTGTGCATCCCAAAATAAGTCATGAGTTTCATAAAAGTAATATTTGCCATATTGCTTTTTATATAACAATCTGGAACAGCCATATCAAGTCCTATAATTTTTTCTACTTCTTCAGGATAAGTGTCCGCCCAATAGATAGCTTCCAATGCAGACATAGAATGGGGCATTAATACATACGGCAATTCAACCCCGGCTTTTTTTAAAGCTTCCCTATCTTCTTCCACTAAAGTCGCAACATCTCTTGGCAATCTGCTTACATCCAAATAACCATATCAAAATTATTCAATAACTGCCACTTGATATTCATCCGTAAGTTTTGAATACAATATTTTATAATCATAGATTTTCTAAAATCTGCTATTGTCTTGAAAGCAGGTTTTAATCCGTTAATTAGCCATTGAACTTCTATATTTCTATAGCATTCACGTTCTATTTTCCGAGATGATCTAATTTCGTTAAAGTAGCTATATGTATAGAGTTTAAACAAATCAACTGGATTATATGGTTTTCTGCCAGTAGATGCTGTTTCACTATGCGTAAAACC
The DNA here is from genome assembly GCA_023392075.1 of Bacillota bacterium. Taxonomy (GTDB): domain Bacteria; phylum Bacillota; class Clostridia; order Acetivibrionales; family DSM-1351; genus Ruminiclostridium. The sequence goes on from JAEVZU010000086.1 coordinate 5,426, forward strand.
AAGTGACTGAATATCCATGCTATCTACTATTGCATCAAGTGCCCTTACTTCATTATCAGGGGCTATCATATCATTTATACACAATGGAATTAAATTTAATTGATACCTGTTTTCTACTCTTTTGTATCTATTCATCTACTCGCCCCAATCACCAAATATGACCTAATTATACCATATTTAGGTCATATTTGGTAGAAACATCAGAGTTTATGTTAGATTAAAGCTGCTTTTTGCCTCACATAATATAAAGAATATGAAGTAACCGTTATGCTATCAAAAAAGGCAAGCCTTTACAAATTCATGAACTAAAGGGTGTGGTACTTCAATCGTTGAATTTGTTTGCGGTACAAAAACAGTAGCAACAAAAAATTTGTTTTCTGGCATTTCAATTATTCGGATATCATCATTTTCATCTACGCCAGAAATTAGTAAACGTGGATGATTAAGTTCATTCCTAAATTGAGGGTTAATACCAAAATTACAATAATAATTCTCGGAAATCTCCTTTTGATTGTAGCATAAGAAGGCTTTTGAATCTTCTTTCAAGAAGACTTTCATTTTTTTGCCTGCTAATGAGCAAGCAAGTTTATTAATATAGAGGGAAGATGCGTTTGCATCATATTCTTCATGTTGTGCTTCTTTTACACCAAGTATATTCCTTGCAAATTCAATAATCGTATGTTGAAAGCCTGAACATGTCCCAAGGTGAGGTATATTATTAACACGAGCAAATGTAATTGCATACAACGCACCTTCAAGACTCAAAAATGGACTACCAGGTGCACTCCAAATACCACAATATTTTTTTAACAATTCATCTCTATTTTGCTCAACCATTAACGTATTAACCCATTCATAATCAAAATCGTATCCGAACTTTTCTTTCACATGCTCAAGAGAATCATTCAATTTTACATGAGTCAGAGAACCCTCGTGATAATCTCCGACTATTGCAATTGTGTTCTTCATTTTACTAATCTCCTTTTTCCCTTAATAATTCATTGAAATTTAATTTTTTTTTAACTTTGTAAGTTACTTCACAATATGAAACGAATGTGCAGTTATATATTTCCAGCATTAATGGTTGTCCCTTTTCTCTATCCGTTTTCACACAACCTCAGCCGTCAACTTCAACTGCTGTTCCAACCTGTTTTATTTTAGCCCTTTTTATTTTTAGCATGACATAATGATATATTGCCGCAGTCACAAAAAATATGATCAAACAACAAAATATGAAAAGCGGTGCTATTTTGATTACTCTCCACATTTTCTATCTCCACAATTGTAAAAAAATTCTCTTTCTCTTAGGTAAGTGACCACAGCGGCAAACCGCTTTCAAAATTGACATTGATTTTGCCTGTATCCTTTAGCCATGCGAGATAAGAACGAACCGTGCTGCCCACAAGAACATACTGCTCAAAATTCATGGTGAGGTCATACTCATTGAACAGCTTTTGCAGGATATGTTCAAAACAAAGCGTCTCCTTGCAGAACTGCAGTATCTTTTCCGCAATCTCCAGTACCTTGTCAATATTGAGCTGGGCGAGCGGTGCGATGTTGTTTGTCGCTCCCGCGTGAGCTGGAACAAACATGGAGGCCTCCAGTGTCTTTACCATTGTCAGCGTATTGAGATAGGCTTCCACGTCATAAATAAAACTGATTTGATATTTTTCCAGCGTTTCCTTGCTGGACAGGCAGTCCGCCAGATAGACCACATTGTCCGCATCACGATAACCAACCATGTCGAAAAAATGCCCCGGCAGTGGGAGAATAATCATACCGTGCGGCAGTACTTCCTCATTCAGATATTCCGCGTCACTCTCCTGGGCCATCAGAAATTTGTGCCGCAAATCCTTGGGCGGATAGCCGCCATACAGAAAGGATGGCTCCAGCAGAGGGTGGCGTGTAAAGTCGCAGTCGATCCCCGGCGCGTAGATTTTACAGCCTGTCTGGTTCTGTAAATATTTGTTTCCCCCAATATGGTCGGCATTGGAATGGGTGTTCAGAATTGCTTTCAGGTACCAGTTATTTTTTTCCAGCATCTGTCGGACTTTTCTTCCCGCATCCTTGTCGCTTCCGCTGTCTACTAGATAAACCTCATTATCCTGACCAACATAAAGCCCCATTTTCGCCGGACAGTTGATGTAATAGCTATTACTTCCGACCTTTACCAGTTCATACATTGTTGCACCTCCTTAGCGGCTAGGATAGAAAATCATATTATTGACCATGCAAATTTCTTCAAATGGATTACTGTAAACATGCGAAGTATCCGCCTTAAAACGAAGCGCTTGTTTTTCCTCAACCGTAACAGTTTTCCCGTTTAAGCAAATCTTCAACTTGCCTTGTAGAACAAAAATATATTCCTCAACACCATCCTGATGTTTCTCCGAGTGGTGATTGCAGCCTGGATCAAACTCGATATAGAATGTTTCCGCATTTCTTACCGGATCATATGCAAACAGTGGATACGCCCTCATACGACCGTTATCTTCAATTACAACGTTTTCCGTCTGCATCGTTGCTACGGTATATTCCACCTGCTGGTCTTGCAAAAGCGATGATAAAGGTACCTTCAGCCCTGTTGCGATCTTCCATAGTGTATTGATAGTCGGAGACGACTGCCCTCGCTCAATTTGACCCAGCATCGGTTTGCTGACGGTCGTAATCTTCGCCACGTCATCCAGTGTGAGATTTTGGCTTGTACGTATTTTCTTCAACTTTTCCCCTATGCTTGGAATGGATGTACTCATTTTGTCCTCCCTGGCCATATGTTATGTTATAATAATAATTTATTATAACATATTTATGAAAGGATGCAAGCTAAACATGGGAATTTTTACTATTATAAAACTAGTAAAGTGATTGTTCACCGGTCTTATGCTGTATAGCATACAATGGCCAATATCATTGGATTCTTCAATCATTATGTGATGGTATCTCCATTTGCTTTCCTTTTTCAATTAACAAAAGAATTTCTTTTTTAAATAATTCCCTATTTCATACGGACATCCCCAATAATCAAATATGCCGCCTTTATTACTGTTCTGACCGCATATCACAAAAACACCTGTTCCAAGTTTTTGTTTCAGATAGGATGCAAGCCAGCCGACAAATCCGCTGTTATCTAAATTCTCCCGGAAATGAAAACTGACTATTTTAAATTGCTCCTTGATTTCATCCTTAGAGGGTATTAACTGGCTCCAAACCTCTTCATCTCTTACAAAGGCTATAGCAGTTTCTTTCGCTTTGCATTCCAACTCGGCAATCGGGAATTCTTCGAAAATATATGAGTTATCAAAATCCTTAAACTCAGCCCTTGAAAGAACCCTTAACAATCGTTCCTCTGTTTGTTCTTCCGTTTCTTTGCTAATGTACATAGTTACTCATCTCCTACTGACATTGTGGTTTATTTAACTTCATACCTATCTTTTTGATTGAAAAATGTCATATCAGCATATCCGGCAAATATTCTTCCTGAATGCTTCACCCCGTCCGGAATGTAATATCTCTCACCTTTCATATAGGTATTTGAAACTCCGTCGATATTCAACTCGATTTTCCCTTCGAGAACGACTCCCCATTGGCTTGCATGCGAATGCTCCGGTAAATCAATATCCTCAGCAAATTCCATAAAAATAATCTGATAGGTATCTCCCTGTGAAAGGTAGGCGCTAATTCCTTGCAATGGAATATCAGCCCTTGGAAGCTCTATAATCGGTTCAGGAAATATATTTGACATCTGTTTCTCTCCTTCTATTCATATTTTTATTTTCATTTTTACTTCTCTAAATCGGGGACACGAGTTGTCATAACTTTATAACGTGGAAGCATTTTTTCTCTGTAATATATTTCTGCTGCGGGATTGATGGTACTCCAGGCTTTTAGATACGATTCTGGCAAATCAGGTATCCAGTATCTATTTTCTTCAATCATAGCCTTCTGCCATTGTGTCTTGCCAAAATCCACTTCTGCTGTGACCAGTCCTTCTCCTTCACAAAATATACGCCGTGCTGCTATGCTACCCTCCTTATCAAGTATCTGCGTTGCACCTACAAACTGCCGTGTCTGTACTTTACTTGCCTCAGGGAAATTGTAAGCTCTGGCATGTCCGCAATGACAGGCATGCACCACAGGAACACGTAACAGCTTTGCAAAGGTTACGGGTGTTTCAATTGCCAGAGCCTGATTATATGTCCGCAACGGTTCCCGATCTTTAGGCGCATCCAGAGGCAAATCCCACCAACATGATCCTGCCAAAACAATATCCACTTTCCCCGAAAGCCGTTTCACGGTGTCAAATCGAAGCATTTCCCAGCATAAAGCCACGCCGATATTTCCGATGGGCGTATGTAATATGTGATCCGTATCACCCTTTGTGTAATAACAGTTTTCAAACTGGGTAGGTATATCCTTTTTGTGAGAAAAGACGCTTCCGTCAGGGAATATCAAATCGAAAGTATTATGGCAATCAGAACCATCAAAGCAAAGATATGAGCCACCTATAATGATATTAAAATCATCAGACCACTTCTTGAGCAGGCTTTGAATATGAACCCCCTCTAAAGCAACCGCGTCCATCTCAGGAGAAAACCCAATGGCAGACGGGAAAAATTCCGGTAGCAGAATTAATTCAAATCCGTTTTGGGCGGCCTGCATAATATAATCCCTTATCTTCTTCATGTTGCTTTCAATATCTGCAAAATAGCAATTTAACTGAAGTACGGCTATTTTCATGTGGTTTCTCCTTTTGGGGCCATACTGACAAATAAATCCTTATAGGAAGGGAAGCCTGCAATCGAATCGGCACATTTGACTGCCTGAACAATGGCTCTTTCAACGGCTCTTGCAGCCATTACGCAGACAACATTAAAGTTCGCTTCCATTTCACAAGTGGCCATCGTAAAAATGGTGTCTCCGTCAAAAGTGGTATGAGCCGGCCTAACCGCTCTAGCAATGCCATTATGTGATATGGTGGCAAGCTTATTTGCTTCGGCCTTTGAAAGCTTTGCATTGGTGGTGACCACGCCAACCACCGTATTTTCGCTGAATATATCTGTGTTGTCACTATAGTTTTTTATCATCAGTTCCTCGGAATTGCCAATGCTCTTTTTGTCGTTATTCCGCGCTCCGGCGATGATTCGGTGGGTCTCATCATCGTATACATCACCGATACAGTTGACTGCCATCAAAGCACCGACCATCAGTTCCCTTGATTTCAGACAAAACGAGCCGATACCGCCCTTCATGGCATAATTAAGCCCCTTAATCTTGCCGATTGTAGCTCCCGTACCGGCGCCAACGCTTCCGTTTATTACCGCGTTGGTATTTGCGTTTTCACAGGCCTCATAACCCATATTTTTATCCGGTCTTATCATATGATTGCCACATTTCAGATCAAACAATACAGCGCCACATACGATCGGTACTTTTGTAACCCTGACGTCGCGCCCGACATGATGTTCTTCAAGGTACTGCATCACCCCGGCGGCTGCGTCCAGGCCAAAGGCACTGCCGCCCGAAAGGAGAACAGCGTGTATGGCTTCCCGCACGTTAACGGAATCAAGTGCATCGGTTTCCCTGGTGCTAGGCGAGCCGCCCCGAACATCAACACCGGCTACGGCGCCTGCTTCACAGATGACGACAGTACAGCCGGTAGCTGCGCCAAAATCCTGGGCATGTCCAACTTTTATACCTCTTATATCAGTAAAACCAACCTGTTCCATATAGAGCCCCCTTACTGTCGAAGACTGTCTTCGACTATTTGAATAATTGTTCCGACGACGGACATCGCCCCTTTGGCAAGATCGCTGCAAGCGATAATATCAAATCCGTATTTTCAATAAATCCAAATACATAATACTCATGAAAATGATTCGGAAACTTTTGCATAATTCCCTGAAAGTGATATGCTTTAATTTTTTAGTTCCGCATCAAATTTTAAAGTCCTTATTTCCTTTGTCAAGAGCGAACCCCTTCCTGATAATTTGATAACAAGTGTACCATAGGTCTCAGTATCATTCTTGTATGATATTGCTCTTTGATAGTTACTTCTAATCTTACCCCATGCATTTCCAATTGTCAACCATTATTAAATATTCGGTTGACAATTGGATTTTTTATTACTATAATTCTACATATTACGAATCCTAGGTGATAATTTCTATAACAGTTAAATATTTCTACTATAAAGGAGAATATTTATTATGAATAAACACCTCAATACAAAATCCATGATACTATGTGCCATGTTCACAGCGCTTACCGCAATCGGGGCATACATCCGCATCCCTATCCCAATCATTCCATTTACACTACAGTTTCTTTTTACTATGCTGGCAGGACTCCTGCTTGGCGGAAAGCTTGGCTCTGTCAGTGTCATTTTATATACTGCTCTTGGCCTTATGGGGCTGCCTATATTTGCCGAAGGCGGAGGCTTAGCATATATGCTCAAACCAAGCTTTGGGTACATTATCGGCTTTTGCATCGGAGCTTTCATTACAGGCATAATTGCAAACAAATCCCCCTCCCCTTCGTATAAAAGACTGCTTGCAGCAAACTTTACGGGACTTATTATTGTTTATCTTTTAGGTATGGCCTACTATTGGCTGATAAGTAACTTTTATCTTGGTACGGGCATCGGCCTGTGGCCGTTGTTTCTCTACTGTTTCATTCTTGCGGTTCCCGGAGATATCGTACTTTGCATTCTGGCTGCGATATTGGCTAAAAGGCTGATTCCTGTTTTAAGCAAATATCAATCGGAGGTGCGCTTTGGATAACATTATAAAATTAAAGAATAAGGCAGTTGAAGGTTTTCTAATCACCAAAGAAGATGCATTGATACTTTATGAAGCTCCACTGGAAGAGCTGTGTAAAGCCGCAGATGAGATTAGAATTCTTTTCTGCGGTTCCACATTCGACCTCTGTACGATTATCAACGGAAAAAGCGGACGCTGCACGGAGGATTGCAAATACTGTGCCCAGTCGTCCTTTTATCACACAAATATCGAAACCTATCCTCTTTTGAGTACGGATGATATTTTGACACAGGCCAAATACAATGACAAAAACGGCGTTTTACGGTATTCCATCGTGACCTCCGGAAAGACACTGAATGAACAAGAACTTGACGCTGTCTGTGAGAGCATACGGAAAATCAGAAAGCAGACTGAAATTTCTGTATGCACCTCTCTGGGACTTCTGAATGAAAAACAATTCCAACAGCTGAAGGATGCAGGCGTCACACGTGTACATAATAATCTGGAAACCTCGCGCAGATACTTTCCGAAGGTCTGCACGACACATAGCTACGATGATAAAATTGCTGCTATCCGCTCTGCCCAGCATGTCGGACTTAACGTTTGCAGCGGCGGCATCATGGGTCTGGGTGAAACTCCGGAAGACCGCATTGATATGGCACTGACGCTGAGAATTCTGGGTGTGCATTCCATTCCGGTTAATATGCTTAATCCTATACCTGGAACACCATACGAAAATAATTCCAGTCTGACAAATGACGATATGTGCCGCATTGTAGCAGTCTATCGGTTTCTGCTTCCAAACGCTTCGATTCGTCTTGCGGGCGGACGCGGCCTTCTGCCGGATAAGGGACGAGCATGTTTCATTTCCGGCGCGAATGCGGCTATCTCCGGCGATATGCTGACAACCACAGGAATTTCCATTGCAACGGATATGCAAATGCTGCAAGAGCTTGGCTATGAGGTGGTGCTGCAAAATGCGTAAAGGAATTTTTATAACAGCAACCGGTACAGATATAGGCAAAACCTATGTGACGGCGCTTCTGATTAAAAGAATGCGGGAACTTGGCATGAACACAGGATATTATAAGGCCGCTCTCAGCGGTGCTGAAAATATAACCGAGAGCGATGCAGGATATGTCAACTCAGTTGCCAATATAGGCCAAAACCCGAAAACGCTCTTATCCTATCTTTACAAGAATGCCGTTTCCCCGCATCTTGCTTCGAGGCTTGAAGGAAATCCTGTGGAGCTTGGTAAAGTAAAAACGGATTTTGTTCATGTTACTGAAAAATACGATTACACTGTCGTTGAAGGAAGTGGAGGTATTGTCTGTCCCATCCGCTATGATGATACTTCCCACATTTTCCTGGAAGATATCATCAAAGCCCTTGAGCTTGATACACTGATTGTAGCGGATGCAGGCCTTGGTACCATCAACGCAGTTGTCCTCACGGTCGAATATATGCGGCAGAAAAAAATCGGTATTAAAGGCATCATTTTAAACCGCTATACAGGCACCTTAATGCAGGAAGACAACATCAAAATGATTGAAAAAATCACCGGACTGCCGGTTATTTCACTGGTCGAGCCTGATGCAAAGGAATTAACTATTGATAAAAATGTGCTATGCGAAATCTTTAAGGAGGCATCAAAATGAAACTGGTTGAAAAAGACCTTAAATATATCTGGCATGCGTGCTCACAAATGAAGGATTATGAAGAACTTCCACCAATCATCATCGATCACGGCAAGGGTGTCTACCTATATGATATGGAAGGGAAAGAGTATATCGATATTGTCAGCTCCTGGTGGTGTAATCTGCTGGGGCACTGTAATGAAAAAATCAACTCTGGCATAAAAGAACAACTCGACAGGCTGGAGCATGTCATTTTCGCCAACTTTTCTCATGAGCCGGCTATCTCTCTATGCGAGCAGCTTAGTGAAATTATTCCTAACGGACTTACAAAATTTAATTTTTCCGATAACGGCTCCGCTTCTGTCGAATGTGCGCTTAAGATGGCTTTTCAATATATGTTTCAAACCGGGAAACCGGAAAAAAAGCGATTTATGTGTCTGACAGAAGGGTATCACGGAGAAACAATCGGGGCACTGTCTGTAGGCAGTTTGGATCTCTACGCCAGGATCTACAAACCCATGCTGATGGATACCATTCGCGTGGAGGCGCCGGACTGCTACCGTTGTCCGTATGGTAAATGCCGTGACAACTGCGGTGCCGAATGCTTTGAACATGCAGAAGAAGTATTTGAACTGTATGCCGGCGAAACCTGTGCCATAATTGCGGAGCCTCTGTTGCAGGGGAGCGCCGGCATGCGCATCTATCCTCCGATATATCTAAAAAAGCTGCGTACACTCTGTGATAAATACCATGTGCTGCTTATCGCGGACGAGATTGCGACAGGCTTCGGTAGAACCGGGAAAATGTTTGCCTGCGATCATGCCGGAATCACACCGGATATCCTGTGTATATCCAAAGGGCTTACCGGAGGATACCTGCCGATGGCTATTACCATTACCACGGATATAATATACGATGCCTTTTATGCCGATTACAACGAGGGGAAAGCATTTATGCATAGCCATACCTACAGCGGAAATCCGCTCGGATGCAGTGCGGCGCTGGCGGTGCAGCGTATTTTTAAGGAAGATAACATTATGAAAAATGCTGCTATCCGTGCAAAATATCTTCATAAAAAACTCTGTGACACACTTCTAGATTATCCTAAAATAGGCGAAATAAGACACATCGGTCTTATCAACGCCATAGAGCTTGTTTCAGATAAAAAAGAAAAAACCGGGTTTGACGCTGGGCTGCGCACAGGCTACCAGATCTATAAAAAGGCTTTATGTCAGGGATTACTATTGCGCCCGCTGGGTAATGTTCTTTATTTTAATCCTCCGTTGATCATCAATGAAGATGAAATTGATAAAGCGGTGGAACGATGCACGACAGCAATTCATGATTATTTTCTAAATAAATAACAATTTTTATCTATTTTAAAATATCGGAATCCTAATAGGCAGAGAGGCAAAAAATACGCACACCAAATTTCAAGCAGGATTGTCCCCGGGATTATACTTGTACCAGCCTTGAACACAGGAAATATAGGAACTATCAGACACGATATAAAGAATACCCCGTGAATCCAAAGTAGAAGTCTGAATACCCTGTCGCCCTTGTCTTTTGGCTCCACTGCAAATGCAGCGAGAAAGGTTGACAAGGCCATCATAGCATAACCGAGCAAATCATAATTAAAGAATAAGCTTCCTATTTGCCCATAGCTGATAATTGTCAGTACCTCTTTGCTTAAGTCATTCATTCTAACCGTTGTAATTTCGGCATAATAGACTAAAAAGATGATTACTGCATATATTACAGCAAAAGCCATACTGGAAATGCCTACTGCTCTGTGTTCCGTTTCATTATTCACCGAAATAATCGAACAAATGAATATGACGAATCCGATCGCAATAAAAAGCGATGACAGGCAGCTTAGAAATATACCCACATCATTTATAACCAGTCGTACAATCATTGAAATAGCAAATAATAATACCGAAGTCCCGGTTATGCCGGCACCTATTTTACCAAAAGTTTGATTCAACTTCTTCACCCACTTATTTTCTCGTTATATTCATAATTGACAGCCTAAATCATTTTTACTTGGGGCATATGAGTAACAAACCAAAGAATGCAGATCAGCAAAGTATAAAACTAATTTAGCAGATTATCAATATTTTCAATCCATCCTTTAATTGAAACAGCGTATTCATCTTTTGTCTTTTGATCCTTAATATATCCTTGCATCAGCTCAAATTGATGGACATAATAAGTACGAAGTGCCACCAGCAGTTTGTACATTCCTTGCATATCATCATATTTTTTATTTTTACAGGCAGAGACATAGGTAGTTAATAAGTTCAAAACTTCGTCAGCAGAACGTCCTACCTGCTTTTTGAAATCACGCAGCATCCATTGCCGTTCGAAAATGTTTCGCTTCTTCCACCCATCATATTGCTCATTGAATGTCTTTTCTATCTGAATTAGCAGTTGTTCGTTCTGAGGTGAATATGATTGGTCTGATTTTTCTGGGATATTTGATAAATCAATGATCCCGGCATCCATCAATGCCTGAACCGCTCCTATTTCCGTACCGTTGTACTTATCTCTAAACAGCAGCGAAACAGCAAAACCCGTTCCTGCTTCTTCCACACTTACAGTGTTGTCTGCATTCAAGGAATAAAATTCATCCACACGGATTCCCATTAACGGAGCAATTTTTTCGATCGCTGTTGTTGCGGTATTGGTCTTAACTAAACCCGGGCCGATGCAGAACACCTTGATTTCCGTATTCTCCAATTCACCAGCGAGGGTATTGGCAAGTTCCACTTGAGCGGTCTTAAACACCTCATAAGCGCCCATGAACGGAACAGCGCCGGAAGAGGGGGTAAAAACAATTGCTCCCCAATTTTGTTTTTTCATTATCGGAAGAAATTTTTGAGTCAATTCTATAGGCCCTCTAAGATGCACTAAAAAGCTAGCGTCCCACCTTGACAGTGGTAGAGCTTCCACACTGTCTATAGGCGTAATGGCAGCGTTATGAATAATGACATCGGCACATCCATAATGTTTGGTGACATACTCATGTAGCTCTGAAATGCTTTGCGAGCTTGTAAGATCAAGAGAATGGTATATGGCTTTGCCCTTCCATTCTGTCCCGACTGCTTTTTTCAGCAGCCATACCTTTTTGCGGGTCTAATTCCGCGAAAATCACATTCGCGCCTAAATATACAAGTGCTTTGCCCGCTTCTGTTGCAATTCCTCCACCTCCGCCGGTAATAAGAATAGTTTTTCCTAAAAGGTCACCAGAATCAATATTGAGTTTTTCAATAAGCATCTATATCCTCCTGCTTCAAGTTAATTGCGTTTCTTGCGCATTATATAAAGAATATGAAGTAACCGTTATGCTATTAAAAAAGGCAAGCCTTTAAAAATTCATGAATTAAAGGGTGTGGTACTTCAATTGTTGAATTTGTTTGCGGTACAAAAAGGGTAGCAATAAAGAATTTATTTTCTGGAATTTCGATTATTCGAATTTCATCATCTTGGTCTACACCTGAAATCAATAAACTTGGATGAATTATTTCATCCTGAAATTGAGGATTAATGCCAAAATTGCAATAGTAATTCTCTATAATTTCCTTTTGATTATAACATGAAAAGGCTTTTGAATTTTCTTGCAAGAATATTTTCATTTTTTTACCTGCTAATGAGCAAGGTTAGTGTAAACTAAATTACACTTGGTTTATATTGAACATACTATCAATCAAGGGATTCAGCACTTTTGAATATAAAAAAACAATGACCCCTCTTTTCCTGTATAATTGAGTATCTCACCACATCAATTCCAGGAAGGAAAGTGTCATTGTGAACTCAATTATAACAGTTTTAATAGCATATAATCAATTTTTACTTCTTCAAATCAATAAATTACTTGTTTTTATTGCGAAAAACATACCTTTAAACCCTGATAAATACGATATTACAAGCCCTAAGTACAACAAATACGCTATTGATAAATTGCCTGTACTCAAGTACTTTAACCCTCTCGACTACAAAAAGCTTTTAATCGAGTACAGAAAATCTCATGGCAAAGAACTTAAACCTGTTAATTCAAGAGGTAAGCACCCTGTTCCTGAAGGTACTGTGTGTCCTCGATGCGGTGCACCTCATACATACCTGTATGACAATACCGGCGGCAGAGGCCAAATTTGGTGTAAAGTCTGTGACTTACACTTTAGTAGGAACAAAAACGATTTTAAGCCGGTTACTTTTGTATGTCCTTATTGCGGTCATTCTCTTGTTAAAAAGAAAGATCGTAAAAATTTCTATATCCACAAATGTGTTAACAGGATTTGCTCTTTCTACATCCAAAACCTTCAAAACCTTTCACCCGAAGATTTAGAAGAATTCAAACAAGAGAAATCCAAGTTTAAACTTCACTACATTTACCGAGAGTTCTCCATGGACTTTTTTAAAATTGATTTGAGCTCAATTCCTGAAAAACTGTTTTCAATGAACTTTAGGAATTTTTCACCTCATGTTATGGGGCTCTGTCTTACATACCATGTAAATCTTGGTCTTTCCAGCCGCAAAACAGCTCAGGCTCTTTTTGATATCCATGGCGTTAAAATTTCACATGTAACGGTTAGCAAATACGCTAAAACAGCTGCAGTTACCGTTAAACCCTTCGTTGATAATTTTGATTACAAACCCTCAAACCACCTTGCCGCTGATGAGACCTATACTAAAGTTAAAGGTGTACGTCATTATGTCTGGTTTGTAATGGATGCCCTTAAGAAGTCTATTCTAGGCTATCAAATATCAAATACTCGTGACATAGGTCCTTGTGTCTTAGCCATGCGTATGGCTTTCGGAAAATTCAAGGAGTTCCCAGGAAAGGCTTTAAAATTCGCCGCTGACGGATACACTACCTACAAGCTTGCTCAACAGTTATTTGCCGAAAAGGGGATGGATTTTAATCTCATTCAGGTAATTGGGCTTACAAACGATGATCCTGTTTCAACTGAATATCGCTGGCTAAAGCAGATTATCGAACGCCTTAACCGTACGTTTAAGTTCTCTTACCAAGTAACTAACGGCTATGGAAGCAGAGAAGGCTCAAATACCCATGTTGCATTATTCGTGGCTTATTACAACTTTTTGAGGCCACATCCCTACACCTACTGGCAACCGCTCAACTCAATACCTGAGCTTGAAAACCTGCCTAATATGCCTGCCAAATGGCAGAAACTAATTGAACTATCACAGCAACTTATATTATCAAATCAGTCTGCATAGCAGCGTTTATGCCGCGAAAGCCTCTTGCCAATGAGCTACGGCATGTTAGGCTATCCTGCCCGGCATCAACCATCCTCCAGCGCCCTTCTACTTTGTTCAGAATGGGTGCTGCCAGTGATGCCTTCAAACATGCCGTATGAGGCTCATTGGCAAGAGGACCGTGGAATAAATGCGGAAACTACAGCTTCATCATCTAGTTCTAGGTACATTCTTCACTTTTCAATGTCCATAAATTCCATTTCTTTTTTTCATAGCTTAGTTAACACTATCTAAATAGCGCAGGCAGGATGAATACACATTCACCCTGCTCAGGCGGTATTTCTATACATTTATTTACGGCTGAAACCAATGTAGTGATTTTTTGAGGAATCATTTAAAGCCTAATTCTGAATACCT
>JAEVZU010000089.1 GCA_023392075.1 Bacillota bacterium
ATAATAGTTTGTCCGTTTGTTACCCTCTATTGACAATGTACAATACGTTTTTGAGTGGTAAATTTGCCCTGCGGCTGCGTTGAAGCCGCTTGCAAGGCACAAAGCCTTACTGCACGCCTTTGCCTTGCCGCAAGCCAAATTATCTCACTCAAAAATCACCGACCTCACGCTGAGATATTTTGGCAATTTTCGAGGAGGATGGACGCAGCCTTGCTGATGCAAGGCAAGGACGACGACAAAGAAAAGTGACAAAATATCCGGCGTGAGGCGTATTATACATTGTTAACAGAGGGTATAGCAATTAAATCCATATAATAATTCACCAGTTCCTGACCGTAACGCTGCAGTACCGAGCCTCCGGGGGAAAACAGATCATTATTGGTCAGATAGTGGTGAATCAAACCTATCCATCCGTTAAACACCAGGTGTACCGGAAGATTTTTAACCCTGCCTTCACCGATATCACGCTCCAGAGCCTGGCTTATATGAAAGGATATGGTCGACTGGATCAGTACAAATGTATTTCTTGCTTCGGGCGGCAGGAGTCTGTGCTCGGTTACCAGCCTTGTATAAAAGTCTTCATATTCCTCCAGGCCCTGTACGTGAGCCTCCAGCACCTCTTTCACCCCGTTTTTCCCTCCTGCCAGTTCATGAAGCCTCAGATTGATCCTGTTCCCGAATTCATCTATTACAGCTACTAAAAGTTCTTCCTGGGTTTTAAAGCGGGCAAATATGGTTCCGTGAGAAACTCCGGCTTCTTTTGAAATGGAAACAGTAGTAGTTGCAGTGAAGCCATTTAGGGCAAAAAGCTTTAATGCCTTTTCAACAATAAGCCGCCTTGTCTCATTTTTCTGTTTTTGCCTTTGATTCTCCCTCTGAGGGTCTGTATTATCCTTCAATTTCCTGGCTGACATCCGTCTCTCCATTTCAGCAATTTTATTTCATTAAGTAATTACTCATTGAGTATACACTCATTGTAATTGACAGTACAATAATTGTCAAGACATAAAAAAATTCATGCATTAGTTAATTTGATCCGGAATGATACAAATATAATGCATGAATTACTTTATATCAGTCTTTGCCCAACTACCCGTGTAAAGCTTAAACGCTGTTATCCCAGGCAATTACCCGCTTATAATTCCAAAGTCTGACCGGGCTTTAACTCGGATATCCTATTATTCCGCCCCAGCCACACTGTTATTGCAGTGGGATTGTAAACCAGGGTTTCGTCCACATTGACCACCAGACTTCTCAGAGCTGTTATGTAGTCTTTTATCTCAATGTTTGCAGCATACCAGACATTATTATCTCCTGATGCTTCAGAACAGAATTTTTCGATCATATCCCAATTGTTTTGGCTGTCAAACTCATAGCTATGTCCCCATATATAAAACAGGGGCATACTGAGCCAGGCAGGCTGATTCTTGAACTTTTCCAGCTTTTCCTGAAGATTGTCGTTGTGGTGGCAGGTAGGATGCCACTGCAGGAAATCAGCCGGCACGTTAAACCCGTTTGTGGCATTGACTGTCCTTGAGTATTCAATCCCCGTCAGCTCCAGAGTTTTAAGTGTCCTGTCATCATATACGCCGAAGGGATACGACATTCCCCTCATGGTATAGCCTGCCAGCCTTTCAAGATTGCGCCTGTCCTCCCATATCTCCTGGGTGAGCTGTCCCTGGGATATCTGGGTGAAATAAGGATGGGTAACGCTGTGGCAGGACACTTCCTGCCCCGCATAAAGCTCTTTTACTTCCTCCTGCGTAACATAGCCGTCTTTCCCGAGAGTACCCGAATTCAAGTGAAATGTACCCTTCATATTATATTTATTAAATATTTCAACCAATCTGCGGTCAAAAATCTGGCCGTCGTCGTAGCTTAAGGTCAGAGCCTTGCTCTTTCCTCCGGGGTAATAGGTTTTGAAGCTCATATTCGGTTCCTTTCTTAATACTGTAAAGTATTAGTTAAATGTTGGATTACTTGATACATTTTTATAATAAGTCCGGGTAATACCGGTAGTCAAGCGCCAATTAACCCTTTACAGCTCCCGCCACCAGGCTCTTTTGCACCTGTTTGTTAAGAAGAAGGTAAATGATCAGCTTGAAATACAACAAATTACACCGGTAGTATACGTAAAAAAACGACTGCAATCAGTCGTTTTTTTACCTGCCCTTATCAGCAAGCATCTGGTAAAACAAAAGATTTCCATCTTCATAAGTGAAAGTCCTGCATAATTTCAGTGTTAAATTTAAGGGCGCCAAAGAAATTTTTCACTCCAACGGCACAATGTGATATTCGTTATTAGGTAATATTACCGTTTCAAACCATTCATTTCCTTGAACCTCAACAATTCTCACTCCGGTTGAATGCGTCAGAACATACCTTCCAACAATGTGATGAATGCGCATTCTCAGCCGGGTCCCCCATTGGTTGGATATAATAATTTGGCAGCGGTTATTTTCAATTTTTCCAGATACCGTGTATCCGAAAGGTGTGGCTATCCCTTCAAAAACAGCCTCATATCCATTCTTTTGTATGGATTCCAGCAAAGCGGGGAAAATGCTGCATCCTCCGTCATAAGTCTGTACAAACATTTCGGTAATGGATTGGGCAATGAGTCCATGGGTCGTAATATAGTACGACATATTGAGTACCCCACTGGTTTCATATATTTGTATCCTATCTTTATCCAAGTAGGGCTCCTTACGGTTAGAAGTCAGAAGGAGATTGCCAAAATCCTTTTCCGCCTCATCCAAATCCCTCCTACGTACCGATGCCAGCAAAAATTCACCCAATGTCCAGCCATACCAATAGTTTTCATTTGCCCTGTGTGTCAACGCATATCTATCAAAATAAGTCCTGGAAAATTCATCGCTTTCATAGAGTGAACGTATAGGAAGATAGGCAAGTGAATTCAGTTGAACAGGATGCTTTTGCCGGCCATCATTTCCCTGCATCTCGCTATTCAGATACAGCATACCGTCTTTCACCAGATTGCTGAAAGCATATCCCTTATCCACTATTTGCACCCAGGTCTCCTCAGGAGTTATACCCAATATATTGCAAACTTCAACAGCTGTTTCAAGTGAGTACTGAGCGCTTGTTAAAGTGCAAAGATAGTTTTCCTTGTTAATCCCTCCCATTTCATCCTGTCCCATATTGGGCTTGAAAACAATTTGATACTTGCCTGTCCTGTGCTCAATGCTGCTAATTGCAGAATAAAAGGCTGCAATTTCTCGAATAACAGGATATCCATACAATCTAAGGTATTCTATGTCCCCTGAATACTTGTAATATTGGTAGCACATCCAAAGCACATATGCCGAATTATGAAGTTCATAATAACACTTATTCGGAACACCCTCCGTATGCAGCTCCGCATAATTGAAAAAAGGGCAACCCCACGGATAATAAGCTCCTTCTACACCAAAGACTCTTTTTGTATAATTTTTTACTTCAGGTAATATATCATACCAATAAACCGCAGTTGCGTCAGCCATCTTTTTATGATTGGCACTTAGGTAAAACTGATACATATAAAAATAATCCTGCGGGAAAAAGAAAGGCCAGCAATCGGAGCCGGTGAGACCCCCTGGAGTCAGCGGAACCGATTTGAACCATGCTTCCGAAGCAGCAAAATAATAGTTGAATCTCAACCATAGGATCATTAGCGGATGATTTCCTCCAAAGCTAAGGATGGACTCATTCCAAAAATCTTCCCACTTGCTTTGGTGTCTTTGAATATGCTGGTCATAGGGGATATTTCCGCACTGCTCTATCAGGTTTTCAATGCTGTTGTTATCTTTCTGCGAAGAGATAACCGCCTGAATACGGATATGTTCCTTTTTGGATATAGAATAAATGTATTTGCTACAAGAGTCGTTGAAGACCTCTGAATTGTATGTCGAACCGGAAAGAAGAGCCAGTTGGGTTCTCACCGCGTTATTTTCTACTTCCAGCACTTTCAGATGACGGTATTGAACATGTTTAAGTTTTGCCGAATATGGATATTGATAATGGGAGATATACTCACGAATACAGTTTATGCTTACTTCCAGAGTGACAGGTTTTTTATTCAAAGGTTCTATTATATAATCAGTTAAAAAAACATTCTGTATTTCCTGACTCATGCATTGTATGATCTTTATACGGGCAATAGGCCCTTCTTCATTTGTCAATGTATATTCCGTAGTCAGCAATGCGTGGTAAATATCCAATTCCTGCCGATAATCCCTTATTCCGAAGTCCCCTCCAGAAAGGACTTTTCCATCGGCAACAATGTCATATTCAAGAGTGGCGAGAGGTACTTTAAATTCCATATTATAGCAAGCATTTGTATAGTGGTATTTGTGTGATAAAAAAGTTTTGCAGATTGATTGCTCTCCCCTGGAGTTTCCCATACTCCCCAGGCTGTCTATGCATGCCCCGATAAGCCCATTTGCAATATATAGATTGATATGTTCTTTCTGGTTATCCAGCTTTTCCGATTGATATATGATATTTCCTTTTTTGACTTCCTCAGCAATGTTTGTGACAAATCGATATTGCATTTATTTACCTCCTATAGTTTCTTCCATTCCTACTCCATATGCTTTACAAGGTGCCCCCCCTGTATTCTGTACGCGCATATCAGTCGCTTTTTTCCGCCCTGTAATCCTTTGGAGAATATCCAACGTAATTTTTAAAAGCCCGCGTAAAATTTTTTGGATTAACATATCCCAGCCTTGAAGAAACGTCAAGCACTTTGTAATCAGGTTCCTTTAACAACCTCTTTGCTTCTTCCATCCGTAAGCGGGTTAGGTATTCAGAAAAATTCATACCCATATTATCCTTAAACACCTTACTGAAGTACGAATAGTTCATGTTGAGCAAATTTGCAATTACTGCCATATCAACCTCTTTATCCATATTGGCTTTGGCATATGCAATAGCAAAATCTACCGGAGATTGTTCCTTCCTTTTATCATTTTTTCGTTGGCGCAATTTGAAAATAAAATCCTTTAAGAAAATCCTAATATCTCTTACATTTTCAAAGGCGGCAAATTCTTTATATTCAGCACTGCAGTTTTGAAAGGCTACGGCATCAATTTCGCCAAACCTGCTGGCAATCATATTAAACACGCCCTTATAGAGTCTTTCTATTGCTAAAACAGTATACTTTTCCAGCTCAATCCGGTTAAAAATTCCGTCAATAAAACCAGCAAATTTATCTGTTTCACCGCTTTTTATATATTCAACCAATTCCTCGACTTGGCGGGGTGAGAGTTTAACTTTTTCTTCCTTTCCTCTGCATTGGTTAAATTCTATGACGCTTTCGCTGTCGTAAAGAAACCGGTAGGATAGTGCTTCCTCTGCCTGATTATATAAAGCAATTAAGCTCTCCAATTCCCTTCCGCTGTCACTTAATCCTGCTATAGCTCTGAAATCCCCCGAATGGTTAATACAGCCCATCAAACGGTAAACGGATTCCTTTATCGCGGTATAATCTCTTATTTGTGAGAAGTTAAAAATTTGGACCAAACAGTTTTTATAACTGATGAAACAAAAAGAACGGACTTCATCTCCTCCCTGCAAGTGACTACAACCATCAGTATTAGTACTTTCAACCATTTGGATCAACCCGCGGTCTAATGTCCCAGGATCAATACGGAGAATCGATATACAAAAATAAGCCATAGGCAGGCGGATACGAATTTTTTTTAATAAAGCCTCTACCTCTTCACCGTGAAGATACGTACCGGCAAACAGTCTGTTCATGGCGTTTTCCCAAACCTCTGCCGCTACTGCGGCATTACTGTTATTTACAGCCAGCTCTGCTGTCCGTTCCTTATTTAGAAGCTTTACAGCCGTTTCTAAAACGCCTTTTAAATTTTCAAAGCTGCAGGGCTTCAGTAAATAATCCATCACACCCAGTTTCAGTGCCGTCTTTGCATACTGGAACTCATTATAACCGCTTAGTATGATAAATTTCGTGCTCGAACAATCGGTTGATACTTTTTTAATAAATTCCAGTCCGTCCATCTCAGGCATGCAAATATCGGTAATTACGATAGACGGATTATGGCGGTAAAAGATTTTAACCGCATCGTTCCCGCTGAATGCAGTATAAATATCTCCAATCGCATGAAAACCAATTTTCTGGATTCTAGCCCGGATACCCTCGCATATGAGCTTTTCATCATCGACGATTAGTATACTATACATCCCTATTCCTTCTTTCCTCAATAAAAGGTACGTTGAGAATCGTCCTGGAGAACTTGCCCTTTTCGCTTTCCAGCCTGCAGTAGTATTCGTTTCCGTAAAACAGCTTAAGTCTGTTGTTGATATTGAGCAAACCTATACTTTGAACCGACTTATCAAATACTTCATAAAGATGGGACTCCCTTAATTTATCATTCATCTCCTCAAGCTGGATTTTATCAATGCCCGAACCATTATCTGAAACAATGAACTCAACATTTTCTCCTTCTCTCCTGCACTGGACCTTAATTTCAATCAAATGCGTTATCCCCGGAATTCCATACTTAATGCTATTTTCTACGATTGGCTGCAGTACAAACTTGATAATCTCCATATCCAGAATCTCTTCAGGACAATCCACCGTAAATACGATTCCTTCATCAAACCTGATTTTCTGCATTTTGATATAGTGCTCCACATATTTAATCTCTTGACGGATGGTAGCATACATTGTATGATCACTGATATTATACCTGAATATCTCGGCAAAATGAGTTATTGCTTCTGCGGTCTCATAATCCCCGGCCATCTCCATTTTTACCTGGAAGCAGTTCATGGAGTTAAAGATAAAATGAGGATTAATTTGATACTGTAACGCCATCAATTGGGCATCCTTCCGGTCTGATTCCTTTTGTACGAGATCAGCTACCTGTTCATTAATCTTTTTAATAAGTTTATTGAAATCGCCGATAAGCTGTCCAACTTCATCATTTCCGTCATCGGGAATCTGTATATTAAATGTACCGCCCGCCACAGAATTCATTACTTTGACGGCCCGATTCAGCCTTTGGAAAATAATTCGCAGGAGAATATACGTAAAACCCTCCAGTACCAGCACTCCGCAGCATACAATAAGCAGCATGTTCATACTGGCTGCTCTGGAGTTTTTCAGCATCTTTCCGATTGGGGTTATGCCAATGATCTTAATATTCAAGGAGTCGATGGTTTTGTATGTAAATAAAATGTCTTTTTCTATAAAGTAGCCGCTGGCACCGTAAGCCTTATTTGTAAGGTGCTTTGCATCCTGGCCCAACCCATTGCTGCCGGAGGAATAAATCACTTCATTCCTGTTATCGACAACAAGGTAGCTATCCTCTTCTCCCACATTTTTCTCCATCGCCAAAAACATGTTGTCCTTTTTAACCCCCAGCGTAATGATGCCTATCTGACTCCCATCCGAGGCTTTAATTTTTTTTACCAGAGTAAACAGGTCCTCTGTCTTATCTTTTATGCTGCCTTCAAAAAAACGTGGATCTAAAGGATACATCCATTCCGAATCCTTTGAGGAGCCTATGAACTCCTGGTACCATGCTTTTTTCCGGATGCGCTCCTCGCTGAAGAAGTTGTTCCAGTACTCAGGAATACTTCGATTACTCATAAATATATTAATATCATATAGATTATCCCTATAATAACTTTCTGCATGGTCAATTAAGGGAGAAATGATATCCTTGTATTCAATAATCATGTCTGCTTCAATCACAAACCGTTTTTGGAGAAACCTCTGAATTCTGTAATTAAAAGCAATATCCTCAACAATATTACGGGCAATCAAGGTTTTAATATTAATATTTTCCTCAATCTGCAGCACTCTTTGCCTTGAACTCTTGATAAATTCCTCTTGAACACTTTTTTGGGACAAAGAATATGAATAGAAGCCTATGATGGCAACAGGAATCAAGATTGCGACCGTATAAGCAAGTGTAAGCTTTCTCAAAAGGCTGGTATCCAACAAATATCTTTTTAGTTTTAAGCATATTGTGTTAAACAATTCCATTCAGGGTATTCTCCATCTGAAGTTATAGGCCAGTACGCGGTACAAGAGAACACTGGCAGCTGTTCTCTTGTACCGCGTATAACCCGAAAAAATCAATCTGCAAAGATATACTTCGTTCCATACTTTTGATTGTAAGCATTGAGCAGCGAATTGCGCACCTCTTCCCCTCCGCGTTTCTTCCACTCATTTACATATTTTCCCCAATTGTCAAGCGACTCCTGGCCCAGAAGGAATTTCAGCTTCATTTCAGATTCATATTTCACGACATCCGCTTTATACTGTGCGGACTCTTTTGTGCTTAAGCCTACGAAAAGGTCTGAAATTAAAGGGTTATTATCAGCTTTAGTATAGTTCGCCCGTGCTATCGTACTTTCTATTGAATCCCCCGCAAGCTGGTAATTGGGATATAACTCTTTTTTCATCAATAGCATATATACCAGTATATCTTGTACAGGTTTGCCGTTGAGATCTTTCTTTGCTGAATCAGCTACAAATGTAACCTTTCCATTTTCCTGTTTCCAGTGCAGATTCTCTATCCCTACCATGGACAATTTCCACCCTTCATCACTAACGAGGAAATCGCACATTTTCAAGGCTGCATCTGCATCCTTAATATTCTTTGAAATACCGACCATCCCACCTAGTTCGTTCCACGCAGGCATCCCTTTTTGATTATTGGGGCCTGCCGGTAAATCAATGGCCAGAATCTCAGCTTCCGGATTTGTTTCATACATCTTATACTGTACCGCATATACATGCGCATCCGACCACCAGCCTGCAAACATTCCTATTTTCCCTTGAATAAACTTGTCTCTGAACTGCTCGGATTTCATAACAAAAGTTTCTTTGTCGACATATCCGGCATCAATCATTTTTTTCGTAAATTCCAACGATTTTTTGTAGCTATCGGATATGGATCCCGTCACGATCTCATTATCCTTGTTCAATGTATAATAACCACTGTTTATTCCATAGGCGCCTTCGATAAACTGGGTAAAGTATCCTCCATTTTGTCCAAAGCCCACGGTATCCTTTTGTCCGTTACCATCCGGATCATTTTCAGTAAAGGCTTTGGCCACATTGTAAAACTCTTCCAGTGTTTTTGGCGGCTGAAGATTAAGCTTATCCAGCCAATCCTTTCTTATGTAAAGATTGAGTTTGCCTTTTGTATTGATATTGGGAATACCATACACATTTCCGCCAACCTTGATCCTCTCAAAGATTTCTGGCGTTATATATTTAACTAAGTTCTGGTAATCTTTTATTTTATCTGTAACATTTGAAAAAACTCCCTGGTTGGCATATTCATAATACGTATCCGCATCAATTACCATCGTATCCGGTATGTCTCCAGAGGCCAGCATCAGATTAAGTTTTTGTTTCCATTCGCTTTGATTACTGGAAGCCACCATAAATTCGATATTGATTCCTGACTTTTTTGCAATTTCCTTTTTAATTAACTCGTTATCTTCATTTAACTTCCAACTCATGGGTCTGAAAACCTTGACAGTTACGGGTTCATTTGTGACAGCCTGCGTTTGTTGCGATTTGTCTATTTGTGTCCCATCGTCTTTCCCGCTTTTTGTGCAGCCTGCCAAAGTGCTTAAAGCTAAACATGCCACCAATAGTGCACTGATAACCTTTTTCATAAAAACCTCCACATAAATTATAGCATTACAGTTTTTTTTAATCAATTGAATGCCTCCTGCTGGGAACATCTGCCTTTAAGAGACCTCACCGACCTTTCTTATTTTCTTTTCACCTCAAATCCACCCATAAAACCGGTTATTCCCCCGCCACCTCCTTTCCTCCGGAATATCCGCATAAATGCTTCAAAAACTTATACAATTCGAAGCTCACTGCGCCTATCCTTTTACTGAACCTATCAGCAAACCTTTAACAAAGTATTTTTGCAAAAAAGGATATACAAACAGGATGGGAAGAACAGTAATGATGATCATGGCCATTTTGATGGTTTCGGTAGGCAACGCTCCTCTATTGTCAAGCAGCAAATTTTCAACCTGGCTCTGCAGAAGCACCTGCCGTAATACCAGTTGCAGCGGCCATAGTTTTTGATCGGATATAAAAATTATGGCTTGAAAGAATGAATTCCAATACCCCACCATATAGAATAATGCAATTGTTGCGAGAACCGGTTTTGAAATCGGTAGAATGATTTTTGTCAATACCCCCATTTGGCTGCATCCATCAATCACCGCAGATTCTTCAAGACTATTAGGAATTCCTTGAAAAAAATTTCTCATTACAATCATATTATATGAACTGATACAAGAGGGAATAATCAATGCCCATACGCTATTCATCAGGCCAACGCTGTTTACAGTCAGGTAAAAGGGTATCAGTCCTCCATTAAACAACATAGTGATAACGATAAAAAGTGTCATTATATTCCGGCCAGGAAGGTATCTTTTTGAAAGAACATACGCGCCGACTACGGTTAAGACCATACTGATCAGGGTTCCCACAACAGAAATGAATAGGGTAACCTTGTATGCATCCGGTATAATATTCGTATTCAACGTCAGCCTGTAGGCTTCGATAGTAAATTTACTCGGCCACAGTATGAGTTTTCCTCCGACAATGTCTGTAATTGGTGAAAACGAACCCATGAGAATGTAGTAAAATGGCAGTACAGTTATTAATCCAACCACTAAAAGAATAAAATAATTCACTGCATTGAATATATAGTCGGCCATATTTTTTTTATACTTTACCATTACCATATTCCTCCTTCCTCATCAATTTTTTTTGATATTACGTTAGTAAACATAATTAATAAAAAACCTATACACGATTTGAAAAGCCCGATAGCCGTTGCAAAGCTAAAGTTATTCATATTATAAAGTCCAATCCTGTAGATATAATAATCCAGGGTCTCCCCTACCTCCAGTACAGTATCATTGATCATGACGAACACATGCTCAAAGCCGACATTCAGAATATTTCCCACTGCCAGAATCAACATGATGATAATAACGCTTCGTATAGAAGGAAGTGTAATATGCCATATCCTGCGAAAACGGCCTGCACCATCAATGTATGATGCTTCATACATTTCTTCACTCACACCAGATAAAGCGGCCAGGTAAATTATAGCGCCCCATCCGATACTCTTCCATATCCCGCTGACAACCAAAACAGACCGAAAATACCGTATATCTCCCAAAAAGTTTATGGCATCAAACCCTAGAACCTTTATAAAATAGTTTATAACGCCAGTACTCGGTGACAAGATCATGTAAAACAATCCGCCTGCAACAGACCAGGATATGAAGTGAGGAAGATAACTTACCGTCTGAATACACTTTTTAAATTTGTCATTTACTACTTCATTGAGTAATAAAGAGAAAAGTATGGGTGCAGGAAATGAAAATACAAGATTATACAAACTAATCAGCACTGTATTTTTTAAAGTCTGTAAAAATGCCGTAGAATTCAAAAACCTTTCAAAATGTTTGAGGCCGGCCCAGGGACTGTCAAAAATCCCCTGCATGATGCTATAATCCTTAAAAGCAATAACAATTCCCATCATCGGGATATAATGAAACACAATAAACCATATTGCTACCGGAAGAAACAGGATGTAAAGTTCCTTATATTTAAAAAGTATTTTTGGTAATGAATTTTTCTTTGTCTGAGGCATAGCATTATTTGTTTTTTTGATTAAACCATTCTCCATAAAAATCCCCCTATACGCCACTAACTGCATTAATCGCGGCAAATACATATCCTCTCTGCACTTATTACTGCTACGTTAGTTGCTGTATTTTTGAAGTGAAATGTAAGTGTCCATTTACAACTTTAGTATATTCACTTTAGGCCGCTTTCTAAAGTATGAGGATTTCAGTTTTGGTATCATCTTTTTAGATCCCGCTATTGCCCATATACAGTGCTTCCTTCCATTTTTAAGTTCTGCATAAAAGTATATAAAAATCCCACTGTCAAAATATACAAAGGCTTTATGCCTTTAAAATTAAAAAACCTGCCAAGAAAGTCATCGCCGGAAATACACACAAACGGCTTTTCCATTGACTAATAATCCTGATATTTTTCAGAAAATGTATCATGAGACGCCAAAACCGCCGGATGGATTGTGTTTTACAAATCCATCCGGCGGCTATATTAATGGCGTGACCTATCTCGTTCCACAGTCAGCCTCCTTCTTGGCAAGAATTACAAATAATAAACTCCGAGAAGCAGATTTTTATGCCAACATTATCAAAAACCGGCAACAAATGCCGTCAGATCAGCATAACGGTTTGAAAAACCCCATTCGTTGTCGTACCAGGAAACAACCTTTACCATGTTTCCCTCCAGAACCATTGTTGAGAGTGCGTCTACTATTGAGGAGGCAGGATCTCCTTTGTAGTCTATGGATACCAGCTGTTCTTCCGAATAATCCAAAATCCCCTGCATTTTTCCTGTGGCTGCCGCTTTGAAGGCTGCATTGACTTCCTCTTTGGTAACTGTCTTGCGTACTTCCACAACCAGATCCACTACCGACACATCAGGCGTCGGGACTCTGTAGGCAAAACCGTTCAGCCTTCCGTCCAGTTCCGGAATGACCAGTCCGATTGCTTTTGCAGCACCCGACTTTGTGGGGATAATTGACATTCCCGCAGCTCGGGCCCTTCTCAGATCACTGTGGGGCAGGTCAAGTATTTTTTGGTCATTTGTGTAGGAATGCACTGTAGTCATCAGCCCTTTTACTATTCCGAAACTGTCATTTAAAACTTTCGCCACAGGGGCCAGGCAATTTGTAGTACAGGAGGCATTTGACACGATATTGTGAGTTCCGGGCTCATATTTCTCCTCATTGACACCTAAAACTATGGTAATATCCTCATTGGTTGCCGGAGCCGAAATAAGCACCTTTTTAGCTCCTCCCCTTGTAATATGGACCTCGGCTTTCTCTCTCTTTGTAAACAAGCCTGTAGATTCAAGTACTATTTCAATTCCTCTGGCCTTCCAGTCAATATTACCGGGGTCCCTTTCTGCAAGGATTTCTATTTTTTTGCCGTTTACCACCAGATAATTTTCCATCACTTCCACAGTCCCATTAAATTTGCCGAAAATGGAATCATACCTCAAAAGGTGAGCCAGCGTTTTAGCATCCGTTAAATCATTAATTGCTGCAACCTCAAGCTCACCGGAATACTTTTCAAGCAATACCTTGAAAGTATTTCTGCCTATTCTGCCAAATCCGTTGATACCAATTTTTATACTCATAATCATTCTCCCTTCTTTGTATAGTTATGAGGAATCAAGCATTAAATTATTCGGCTCCTCACCACTACTGCCTTGTTTTGGTTCTCTTTACAAATTAATTATATTATCTGATATAATATAAATGAAATGCATATTAGACATACTTGATATAAATGGAGGTTATATCTATGAATCTTGAACAATACAGGGCATTTTTTTATACCGTAAAATTCGGAAATATTTCAAAGGCATCAGAACAGCTCTATATAACCCAGCCGGCTGTCAGCAGGTCCATTCAGCAATTGGAGGACTCCCTGAAATGCACTTTGTTTTTCAGGACCTCAAAGGGTGTGAAGCTTACACCTGAAGGAGAAATCCTGTACAAATATATAGAACAGGCTTTTAACTTTATAGAGGCGGGTGAAAGCAGGATAAGAGACATTAATAACCTGTTGACGGGAGAAGTAAGGATAGGAGTAAGCGATACTATCTGCAAGTATTACCTCATCCCCTACCTCAAGCTGTTCAAGACACTTCATCCCGGCATCAAAATACATGTTATCTGCCCCACCACTCCAGGAATAATATCACTTCTGAAGACGGGGAAAATTGATTTCGGCATAATCAACCTGCCCTACCGGGATGATCAGCTGAATTTTCAGAATATAATCAAAGTTCAGGATTGCTTTGTTGCAGGAGAAAAGTATGCATATCTGAGCAAGCAAATGCAGCCCCTGAAGGAGATAGTCAGACAACCCCTGCTTTTACTGGAAAAGAACAGCAACTCAAGATTGTTTATTGATGATTATTTCAGATCCAATTCAGTGACTGTTGAACCTGATTTTGAACTGGACAATATTGACCTGCTTATGCAGTTTGCAAAATATGACTTTGGTATTGCCTGCGTAATAAGAAATTTTATAGAGGATGAGCTTGAAAACCGGAGACTTTATGAAATCAAGCCTGTAGAAAAAATCCCCTCCCGGCATATGGGAGTTACCTGGCTGAAAAACGTCCCGCTGTCATCCGCCGCAAAGGTACTCATCAGTAACCTTGACTATCTTGAGACCTCGGAATTTTAGGCTTACCGGGCCAAGCAGGAATTAACTGACAGCCCCCGGTTTATTGAATAAACCGGCCTGACATAGTATAATTAGAAGCATTACGGGGTCCTATTCCCCTCTTACAGGGGGTTGTCATGAAAGTGTTCTTAAAAATATTAAGTGTATTAATTTTAATAGTTCTTGTAACAGATATCGCTGCAAGCTTCTACTTTTATCATATTTCCATTGCGCGGACCAGCAAGGATTTCCTTGCCAGCGACAGCGCTCTGATAAATGAAATCACTGCTGAAAATATCAGCGTATCCACGGCAGATGTGCCTGCAAATGCCAAATTGTACAGCACAATACAGGAAGACGCAGTAGAAACCGATTGGTTCAGCAAACAGCCCTATGAAGAAGTTTCCATAACCTCAGAGGATGGGTTGAAGCTGGCAGGCTATTATCTCGGAGCGACAGTGCCCACCGATAAAACCGCCATACTGGCGCACGGGTATTCTTCGCAGGGAACCTATATGGGTTCCTATGCAAAAATATATTACGACATGGGCTACAACGTGCTGCTTCCCGATGACAGAGGTCACGGTAACAGCGAAGGGAATTTCATAGGTTTCGGCTGGGCGGATAGAAAAGATTACTTAAAATGGATAGATTTTATTATAAACAGAGTAGGCCGGGAATCCCAGATCGTGCTTCACGGAGTTTCCATGGGGGGAGCGACTGTTTTAATGACCGGCGGCGAACTCCTGCCGGCAGCTGTTAAGGCCATTGTTTCCGACTGTTCCTACACCTCCGTCCAGGCTGAACTTGAGTACCAGCTTAAAAGATTGTATAATATTCCCGCGTTCCCGATACTGGACAGTACAAGTCTGCTGTCAAAAATAAGAGCGGGTTACTCCTTTAAAGAGGCTTCAGCTTTAGAACAGGTTAAAAAAAGTAAAACGCCAACCCTGTTCATACACGGTGATGCCGACAAATTTGTCCCCTTTGGTATGGTATATGAACTTTATGAGGC
Organism: Bacillota bacterium; assembly: GCA_023392075.1. GTDB lineage: Bacteria > Bacillota > Clostridia > Acetivibrionales > DSM-1351 > Ruminiclostridium. Next base: position 15,323 of record JAEVZU010000089.1, read on the forward strand.
CTGCACCAGTGAAAAGGACATATATATAGTTCCAGGAGCAGGTCACGGCACTTCCTTTGATACCGATACAGCCGGTTACAGGAATAAGGTAGCGGAATTTGTCGGCAAGTATGTGAAATAAATACTTGAGACAGATCATTTATTTCAAAAGGCATTAGGCTTTCTGCAATTTATGTCGAAAATATATAGGTAAACCAAAGAAAAAGGATGGATCTTTAGCCTTGAAAAAATTTTTTCGTATGGCAGCACCTTTTATAGTACCTCTGGGATTGCTTATTACGGCATTCTTTTGCCTGAACAAGCTTGAAAGCCTTTCACCCGGACTAACATGGCTGGTGGGCCGTTTACCCTATATATTATTTGCAGCTGCCGCAATTTTGAGTTGGAGATTCAACAAGAGCAGAGCATTTTTTATTGTACTTGTGCTGGCCGTCAGTGATTTGTCTATTTCATTATCACCGGTTTTCCTGCGTGAAAACAAATCATTAATACCCCTGGTAACAACAGCAGCTATGCTCATACCAATAAATCTTCTGGTATTTTCACTTTTGAAGGAACGCGGAGTGTTCACAGTCTGGGGCTTGATAAACACAGCTTTTATTGCGCTGCAGACCGGTTTGGTATATTATTTGTTAAAATCCGGGAATAACGTTCTGACAACAATCAACCAATGGGATATAATCCCCCGGAACATAAAAATCCCCGGACATATGCCCCAGCTTTCAATTTTAATCTATATAGCGGTCCTTGCGGCAATGATTATCCGGTTTATTTCAACCCGTTCCTATCCTGATGCAGCAAATCCAGGTGTGCTTTCTGCAATTTTTCTCGCTGTGAGCCTTAACAGGGGCAGTCTGACCATCCCTGTCTTCTTTTCTGCCGCGGGTGTCATTATGATAGTTTCTGTTATTCAGGATTCGTACAGCATGGCCTTCCTGGATGAATTGACCGGACTGCCCTCCAGAAGATCACTAAAATACGAGCTGATGAAATTGAGCGGAAAATATGCTATAGCAATGCTGGACATAGATTTTTTCAAAAAATTCAATGATACCTATGGCCACGATGTGGGGGACCAGGTTTTAAAAATGGTTGCAGGCTGTATAAAAGATGTTTCGGGCGGAGGTAAACCTTTCCGGTATGGCGGGGAGGAATTTACCGTTGTGTTCCCCAACAGGACCTTGAAGGAAGCCATACCCTTTCTGGAAGAATTGAGAGTAGCGGTTTCAAAAAAGGGCTTTATACAGAGATCATCCGGCAGGCCCAAAAACAAACCTAAAAACGGAAGAGGGAAGTCCGGAACAGGAAAGCAGCTTTTTGTCACAATAAGTATCGGAGCAGCCGAAAAAAACGACAGGAACAGACTGCCGGATGAAGTCATAAAAGCTGCTGATAACGCCCTTTACAGAGCAAAGAAGAAAGGAAGGAACTGTGTAAGCAAGTAGCTTATCTAATATGCATTACGTTTTTTATACTCTCCCGGTGCGGTTCCTATTATTCTTTTAAAAAGCCTGTAGAAGTTTGAATAGTCGTTAAACCCGGAGGAATAACAGGCCTCTGTCACACTCATCCCCCTGGCCAGTAATTCCTTGGACCTTGCCAGACGCTTGTATATGACATACTGGTGAAGATTCATACCGGTATTTTTTTTGAACAGTCTGGTCAGGTAGTGTCTGTTTATAAAAAATTTTTGTTCGATATTTTCAAGGGAAAGGTCACCCTGAAGGTTCTCATTTATATGGTCAAGTACGGGAAATAATCTTGCAGATATTCCCTTCGGCTCAATGCTATCCCCGCTTGAAGACAGAAAGGCCCTGTTCAGCAGAACAAGCAGCTGGACAAAATAAGTATTCCTTAATATTGTATCGGCAGGATTTTTATTTTTGCCGGTATATTCAAGCTTTGCCATAAGTTCAAGAAAATCCTGCTGCTGCACCTTATCCAGCTCAAGCTTGTTTCTTTCCCCTTTTTTCCTTCCGTTAAAACACTGCAGCAGATCAAAGGCACCAGAGCCATACATGGCAGATATGGCATCGTCAAACTGGATAAATGTCCTTTCATAGGTTTTGTTTGATTTAAAGGAAGGCTTGTGTATTTCATATTTGTTCGTTATTATTACATCTCCCTGCTTTAGTTCATAAATTTTATTTTCAACGAAATAATTCACATCACCCGAAATAAGATAATAAATCTCATATGCATCATGCAGGTGAAAATCAATGCTGATGATATCACTTCTTGTATGACTGAATTCCAAACCAGCTTTGTCACCAAGATTCCTGATTACTTGCATAGCAGCTCTCCTTCGCATTCATTGAAATAGTCAATTTTAGCAATGTTTTTGTTCAAAACCACAATGTTTATTTCTTAATTTTACAATAAAATTAAGCTAAAGAACACATTGTATGCCGGTAATTTTAATAAAATTAACTAGTGGTTTGTAACCTCCCGCGGAAATTTAACCGCCGGCAATACATGATTTTTAGGTGTTGCAGACCACTGGCATGTTTGGAGAGAAATCATGAATAATAATGTAATTGCCGCACAGCTTTTCACTCTTCGCGACTATCTTCGCACTCCAGATGAAATCGAAAAAACACTTGAAAAGGTTAAAGGACTGGGGTATAAAGCCGTTCAGGTTTCAGGGCTGGGAGTGACAGATCCTGTATATATCAGAGCTTTAACCTCCCGGCTTGGGTTAAAGGTATGCGCCACGCATTATCCCTTTGACCGTTTGAAAAATGAGACGGATGCCGTTATTAACGAGCACAGGACAATGGCCTGTGAGTTTGCAGGTATCGGCAGTATGCCGGCGGAGTATCCCAGAACCAAAGCAGGCTACCTCAGCTTTGCCCGGGATGCATCGGAGATCGGCAAAAAGTTTTCTGCCCACGGCCTTAAACTCATATATCACAATCACAGCTTTGAATTTGAGAAGTACGGCGATATTACTGCTCTGGATATACTCATAAACGAATCCGATCCTGAATATCTGGGCTTTGAAATTGATACATACTGGGTGCAGGCCGGCGGCGGGAGCCCGGTGCAATGGTTGAAAAAAGCCGCCGGCCGTATAGATGTGGTGCATTTTAAGGATATGGCTCTTGTGGGAGAAAAGCAGGAAATGGCTGCCATAGGAGAAGGTAATCTGGACTGGCCGTCCATAATAGATGTATGCAGGGAAATCAATGTCAAATGGTATGCTGTGGAACAGGATGTATGCCCCAGAGATCCGTTTGATTGCCTGGCATCAAGCCTGAAATATCTTCAGCAATATATATGAAATATCCCTTTAACAGCAAATAAAAAATGAATTCCCGCCGTTACCGGTCAAAGGAGATAACTTATGAATACTATGACAAACCCCATTAATGCTTCCTGTAAATTCAATGCTGCAATAATCGGCTGCGGCTCCATTCATGCCCTGCATGCCGATACTATCATTAAAAGCCCTCTTGCCGTACTTTCTTCTGTGGTGGATATAGATCCCGTCAGGGCAAAAACATCCTCGGATAAATACAGCTGCAATTTTTTCACCGATTGCAATGAGATTCTGGAGGATGGAAATATTGATGTAATTCATATATGTACACCGCATTACCTCCATGCAGATATGGCAATAGCAGCGATGGAACACGGGAAGCATGTCATTCTTGAGAAACCTATGGCTATAAAACTGTCAGATGCCGAAAAACTGATTAAAATTTCTGCAGCCACCGGAAAACAGCTTGGCGTATGCTTTCAAAACAGATATAATGCCAGCTCGGTCAGGGTCAAAAGCTTCCTCACCTCGGGCAAAGGCGGTAAAATCCTTGGTGCAAGAGCTTTTGTGACCTGGTACAGAGACGAGGAATATTATACGGGTTCAGGCTGGAGAGGCACCTGGGAACAGGAAGGCGGCGGAGTCCTCATAAACCAATCCATCCATACCCTGGATCTCCTCCAGTGGTTTATGGGTGATATACACAGGATAAAAGGTTCCGTGGATACAAGAACTCTGAAGAGGGTTATAGAGGTGGAAGATACCGCTGAAGCGGCAATAAACTTCAAAAACGGCGCTACAGCGTTATTCTATGCCACTAACTGTTATTGTGTCAATTCTCCCGTTATGATAGAAATCGTAACGGAAAACGCTGTTTTAATAATTGAAGACGGCCTGACCATAAAATATAATAATGGTGACAGCGAATCCTGCCCCGAAGTTGACAAGTCCACCGGAGCTAAGGCTTATTGGGGCAGCAGTCACATGAACTTAATCAATGATTTCTACAACAGGCTCGCAGAAGGTGCCAAATTCCCTTTGGACGGTTCCGAGGGTATCAAGGCCTTGAAGATGCTCCACGCAATATACAGCTCCAACAAAAGCGGAGAGTATGTTGAGCTATAGGTAAAGCAAGTTAATGTTATGGCTTGAATACCAAATAATCAATAGTAATACTTCATATATCTTATTACAGTTTTAATTGTATGAGCCTGCCGGAAACCCGGTTGACCAATTTCAGCAAACAAAAGCCCAGCAGGCTTCCAACAAGTCCGCCGATGACATATGGAAATAAAAGTTCAGTATCCATACCCCGGAAATCCGTACTTGTAAGTATGGTCACGACAGGACTCAGCACAAGCGCGGCAGCCCAGATATACATAACTTTTCCCGTCCTTTTGAAAATTACAGGAAGGAAATATCCCAGGGGAATAAACAGTATCAATGCACTTACTGTAAATATAAAGGTTATAAACAGCTCCGTGTTTTCAATCTGATCCCAGCTTTTCATTCCAGGAATCGGAACTTTTATGCTGCAGAAAAATAATAAGAATGTAAAAGCCATCCCGAATATGACATTTGACACAGTTCTGTATCCGCCTGAACTCTTTGAAAGCTGTGACTTAAGCAGCCTGCTGTCGCCGAAAGTCCTTATAGCCCCGGCCGCCGCTTCCTCCTCGGTCAATCCGTTTTCCAGCAAATCCTTTTTTAACATATCCAAATGATCTCTGAATTCGTCAGCCATTTCCTCTTTTTTCCTTCTACTCACATTCAGATTCCCCAAAACTTGATTTATATACTCGTCAAACCACTGCACAAAAATCCCTCCCTGCACGCTTTAATCAGATTATTAAGCATATCCCAGTCCTTCAGCTTTTCAGCCAATTCCTTCTTCCCCGCTTCTGTAATGCTGTAATATTTCCGCCTGCCTCCTCCCTCTGCTTCACCCCAATAAGCTCTTATGACATTCCGTTTCTCAAGCCTTTGAAGTGCAGGGTATAAAGTTCCCTCACCCATTGAATACAGCTCCTTGCTTTTTTCCTTCAATCTTTTTGCTATTTCATAACCGTACAAATCCTCTCCCTGTATCAAGGACAATAATAATATATCTATACTCCCCTTCATCATTTCCTTGTTCATAACTTCACCGTCCTTATAAGCTTTTCTTATATTGTAATACTACTTACATCGTAATACAAGGTATAATCGTAAATTTTTTCAAATAAAACAACCGGGTACCTCCTCTTCTTATGGAAAGTATCCGGCTTTCAATTGTATCCCAATCCAATTATAAAAGGCCTGTGTAATGTATTTCAGTTTGCTTTGGCCGCCTTTACCCTCATTGCAAGATTTTTGCCGGCCAGACATACTCTGCTGCAATTACCGCACTGTATACATCTCTCAGGCTGATATTTCTTTGCTTCCTCTTGCCTATCCTGCTCCATAAGCCTCGAAATTCGGTCGACTCTTATGCCCATAGGACAATTGCCGGCACAAATACCGCATTTTGAGCACAACACCGACTCCTTGTACCTCGGAAAAGCCGAAACAGCAATAAAATTCACATTTTTATCGACTACATCATCGTCAGCGGTGTTCCGGCACTGCATTGCTCCTCCGCCTGCAAAAACATTCCCGGAGGCAACAGGAAGCATTTGTATCATATCCCGGATGCCAGTCCCCAGTTTTGCTTTTACCACATAATCAGCCCCGGATTTCAGGTCGGCCACAGTAATAAGCTTTGTATCAGCTTTCTTATCCCTATAAACCGCTTCGTATATTGCAAATACTGTCTGAACATTCAGCACCAGTATTCCTTTTTTCGCAGGTATATCATCAATTGGGAGCTCCTTTCCCAGTACATGTCCGATTAAATTCCTTTCGGCACCTGCCGGGTAATAATCGGGAACCCTGACAACATTTACTTCACAGGCTTTGATTTCAGTGTTCTCCTTAACAGCTAACGCCGCAATTTCAAAATCAACACACTTCCGGAGCAGTTTTATTCCAGCACATATTTCCTTCATATGGCGGTTTATAAGCCAGTGATCGTGTATCAAACCCGGATCACACTCCACACCGTTTACAACAAGATATTTCTTTTCTTCAGGGGATTCCATAACGGCTCTTATTTTCCTTATAGCCGGAAAAGCAGCTCCGCCAAGGCCCACAACTTCATTCTTCTCTATCCTGTCCAGTATTGCCTGGATGTTAAAGTCACGTGGGTCCTCAAGCTCCGTCCCCTCACTGCTCAAAGACAGGTCGAAGTAAAGGACGTCGCTGTCTCCCGGAATCAACTTTTTTATGGCTTTTCCGGCAGGAATTTTTCCTTGCGGCAGCTCCAGATACGTGTCAGTTATGAAGCTGATCACATTTAGCAGAAGCACGCAGGCTGCCAGCACAACAGTTGAGCCGGTCAGCACCATGGCCGCGGCACCTGTCAAAGCTCCCACTGCAGCACCCACTGTGCGGTTCGGCGTTACTGTGACCGGATCCGTGAGCACAAGGCAGCCCCAGAATATTGCACCATACCCCAGGTAGCTGTCAAAGGCGAATTTCTGCATGAAAACCAACGCTGCTGCCATTCCTGCCATAAAGCCAATAGCGGCATAGGGTCTGAACCTGATAAAAGGTATGGAGAGCAGCAGGGCAGGGAGCAGCAGCAATTGAGGACTGAACTCCGGAGCTTTCAGTTCAAACAGAAGCCCTATGAGCAGTAGCCCTGTCATGGCAGGATTAACAGGATTCTTACCCGTTCCGCCCCATATATGCTTTCCAAGCACCAATGCGGCGGCGGCTCCTGCAATTTGGAGCCACAGAGCTGTTCCGGGAGTCAATATGTATAAAATTCCGGCAGTTACAGCCGCCGACACCCCGCAAACCGGTTTTCTGTATCTGACTATATTTATGGCGGCATCTATGAAAAGTGAAACCAGCACAACAGCGAGAAAATTGAGTATCCCTCCCGGCCTCTGCACCCATGCCGGCAGCAGGTAGAGTATCAGCACTCCGAACATTGCCGCCATGATGTATTCATTAGACCATCTGGTTCTTATCAAAGGAAAGGTATTCATTACCTGACTCCTGCAAAGAATGCGTGAAGCTTGTGAAAGCCCGAGCCGAATCTCATCATGGGACAGGCGACAACTGTCTCAATTCCAAGTTTTGAACAGTCTTCAAGAATTGAGGCGTCTACATTTCTGTTATTTTGAAACTGTATCCTTTTGATGCCTATTCCGGCCAGTTCATTTACAGCCTTCCGGGCATTTTCCCTTTTTAACAGGACAAAAGCCGTACTGGGTACCTTTGGCAGATCTTCAAGGCTGTTGTAAACTTTGATGTCGTAATTACCGTCTGTTTTGCTGTTTATAGGGTATACCTTTATTCCGTTGTCTGTAAACGCCTGATAGATCATTTTGCTGAAGGGTTGATTTTTACCGCCTGAATAACCTACAAACAAAACTTCATCATTTTCAAAGAATTCCTTGCCCAACTTTGTCATATTAACCTCCATGAGCCGCATAGCGGCCACAAAACTGTAATGAAATCTTTTCCTTCCTTACCCGCTATACGGCGAATAAAGGAGGTTAATTGGCCATGTGCGCTTTCAAAGTATTGGCAAATACTTTGAATATTTCGCACGGCCATAAATTCACAGGTTAGTTTGAAAGACGAGCATTGGCGAAGTCTTTCAAGCTAACCTCCATGAGCCACATTTGTGGCCACAAAATGTGATGAAAATTTATTCTGTCCTTTTATTTGTGATACGTTAATTTGTAAAAAAAGTCTGTAAATGACAAAGCGAAAATTTTCTTATTTTTTGGTTATCTGCAATCTGTATAGGCGGCTGTACACCCCTTCGGCCTCCATAAGCTCGGTATGCCTGCCCATTTCCTTGAGCCTGCCCTTGTGTATTACAATTATCTTGTCGGCATTTCTTATGGTTGAAAGCCTGTGAGCTATTATTATGGAGGTTCTGCCCTTTGTTATCTTAGCCAGTGCATTTTGTATGACCAGTTCCGTTTCGGTATCAATATTTGCCGTTGCCTCGTCCAAAACCAGTATGGAGGGTTTGAAGGCAACTGCCCTGGCAAAGGAAACAAGCTGCCTCTGCCCAGCTGAAAAAGTACATCCTCTTTCTTTTACCTTTTCGTGATATTTATCAGGCAGCTGTTCAATGAAACTTTCGGCATTGACGTACTTTGCAGCGGTTTCTATTTCCTCGTCAGTTATTTCACTGTTATTCAATCTGATATTTGACAATATATCCCCAGAGAAGAGGAAGACATCCTGAAGAACCACCGATACCTGCCTTCTCAAATCCAGGAGATTGAATTCCTTTATATTGACTCCATCCAGCAATATCTCCCCTTTCTGTATATCGTAAAACCTTGTAAGAAGACTGATTATGGTTGACTTTCCTGAACCGGTGGCACCTACAAAGGCTGCCGTCTCACCTGCTTCAATTTTAAAGCTCAGATCCTTGAGTATCCACTCCTCGTCATTGTAGGCAAACCAAACATTTTTGAATTCAATTTCTCCCCTTACCTGCTGCAGCGGCCGGCCTCTGTGTATGTCCTCCTGGACATCAACGGTATCAAGGATTTCAAAAATCCTCCCCGAGGACACCACCGCCGACTGGATAGTGGTATACTGTTCCGAAATGGTACTTATTGGATCGAAAAACTGCTTTATATATGTTATAAATGCGTACAGCAAGCCTATCTCCAGTGTATTTCCTATAACTCTTTCGGTACAGAAATATATGAGCACGGCAATTGTAAGATTATTTATTATATCAACCAGCGGTCTGCTGAAACTGTTTAAAATTATTTCCCTGAAGCTGAATTTAAAATACTCTCCATCCAGCTCTTCAAGTTCCCTGTATTTCTCCTTCTCCCTGTGAAATATTTGTACCAGCTTCATCCCTGAAATGTTTTCCGCAAGAAAGCCGTTTATCCTGGCAATCATACTCTTCATCCTTATAAAATTCTTTCTGGCTGCAATACGGTATATAACCGTTGCCAGTACAATAAGGGGTATGCAGCTTATACTTACCAGCATTAATCTGAAATCCATAAATGCCATTGTGGCGACTATTCCAATTACCATTACAAAATCTCTGAAAAGATTTACAAGGACCCCCGAAAACAGATCATTAAGTGCCTCCACATCATTTGTGACCCTTGTGAGTATTCTTCCCGTGGAATTCTTATCAAAGAAAGACATGGACATGTTTTGAATATGTGTAAACAAACTGTTTCTTATATTAAACATTATTTTCTGTCCGACATATGTAAGGATATAACTCTGAGCATAAGTAAAAACAGCACCGATCACTACAATCACAAAATATATAATTCCCATGTTCCACAAAGCTGCCCCGTCATTTATGCCTTTTGTGATATAACTGTCTATTACATTCTTTATAATATAAGGTTTAATAAGAACAGCAGCGTTTATTACCAGCACCAGTACCATACTCAGAAACAACAGGGGCAGATACGGTCTGTAATAGCCCATAAGTCTTGCAAACTGAAATTTACTGTTGCTTCCGGCCTGCTTTTCCCTGTCCAGGCTGTTCATCAACCCACCTCCTCATAGACTTCTGCTTGATTTGTCTGCGTTTTGTACAGTTTGAAGTAATTTCCCTTAAGCTCCATCAACTGTCCATGTGTTCCCCTTTCAACTATCCTTCCGTTTTCAATGTAGATGATCTCATCGGCATGCATTACGGTGGATATCCTGTGGGAGATTATTATTCCCGTCCGGCTTTTAAGCACATCTCTGATATTGCCGAGTATGGTTTCCTCAGTTTTGGAATCCACAGCCGACAGGCTGTCGTCCAGAATCAAAATCGAAGGATCTTTTATCAAAGCCCTTGCAATAGATACTCTTTGTTTTTGTCCGCCGGACAGTGTTGTACCCCTTTCACCTACTACGGTATCAAAACCTTCCTGCAGCTCCATTATATTTTCATATATGGCCGAAAGCTTTGATACTTCTTCTATTTCGTCATCGGAATGGACCGGTTTGAAGAACTCAATATTATTTTTTATGGTGGTAGAAAACAGGAAATTGTCCTGAGGCACGTAACCTATGCACTCGCGGAGTACATCCACAGGTATTTTGTTTATGTCGATACCGTCGATAAAAATATGTCCGTCCTTGATATCAAACAGTCTGAGCAGCAGGTTTATAAGAGTGGTTTTACCGCTTCCGGTCTTTCCGAGAATCCCCAGAGTCCTGCCTTGTTCCAATTTTACATTTATATCTTTTAATGCTCTTCTGTTTGCTTCCGGGTAGGTAAAACTCAAATTTTTGATTTCAATTCTGCCTTTGATCTCACATATATCAGCAATACTCACCGCTTTTTCCAGGGCGGGGGGCACGCAGAAAATTTCATTAAGCCTCCTGTAGGAAGCAATACCTCTCTGCCAGGTTTCAATAATTTTGCTGATATTCATCACCGGGCCCATCACAGTTATCATATATGTATTAAATGCAACATAGTCCCCCAGCGAAATTGTGCCGTCCATAACAAGCCGGCTGCCGTACACTATAAAAAACAGAAAACTGAACCCGAAACATATCTGAGCGCTTGGGCCCATGATTGCTGATGCCTGAGTCAGTTTCATCTGTGTATCAACCCTTGCCTGGCTGAATTTTGTGAAGTTAAGCACCTCTTCCTTCTCCTGGGCAAAGGCCTTTATAACTCTTATACCCGACAAATTTTCCTGTACCTTGTCGGAAATGTCGGCGAAAGCCTCCTGTACCTTTTTAAACCTCTCACGGATCAGCTTGCCTATCCTGATCATGATAACTGCGGCAACAGGCACAGGTGCCAGTGCCATGACTGTCAATATGGGATTAATGGTATTTGCCATAAATATTATTGAAACAACACTTATGGTTATGCCGTCCAGCGCCTGGACAAAACCTCCTCCGAACATAAATCTCACAGCCTGAATATCATTAATTGCATATGCCACCAGGTCTCCTGTTTTGTGATGACTGTAAAAATCCACTGAAAGAGTTTGAAGATGCTTGAATAAATTATCCCTGAGATAACACTCAACGGTCCTGCAGTTGCCTATCAACAGATAACGCCATATGTACTTCAGAATAAACACCAGAATTATGGCACCCAGCATTAGCAGAACATACTGATATATTTGCTCCTTGGCCATATTCCGTTTATCGAGACCATCAGTTATTATTCCAAGTATTTTGGGTATAAGCATGGCGCAAAAAGATGAAAAAAGCAGTATCAATATACCTGTAACATAGCTCCATAGATGCTCCCTGATAAAAGTCAGCAGTAACTGTTTTCCCTTCACCATTTCCTTTTCTTCCATAAGTACCATCAGCCTTTCCGGCCCACAATATTTAATGAAATTATTCCAAACCTGCCGTGAGCCTGATATGTTATGAAAAAATCATCTTTGAATTATACCCTTTATTAATTTTTATTGAAATGGACATTTTTAATTAATTTTTAAAAATTATTGTAATTTGTTAAAAAACACTATGCCATTTTACTATATTTAAGTATAAAAAAGGAACTGCCGCCCAGATGAATAAAATTTATTCATTGCGCAACAGTTCCAATCAGTAATAATTCATGTATTACAAAACCCTGACATTGGGATTTGTATACCTGCCCTTTTTAATTGTTCCTTTTCCATATTGTATGGCTTTGACCGGACAGTAATTGATACAGGCAAGGCACTGCGTACACTTGCCTCCCCAAAGGGGCTTTTTTTCCAACTTGATGGTTCTGGTATTACAGACCTTTTCACACAAACCGCAGCCTGTACAATTATCATCTGCATAAAACTTTTGGGTACCCAGGGCATTTTTATTAAACAGCGGGTTTACAACACCAGTTAACAGACTCGGCAAAAAGCCTTTTTCCACCCGGAAAACTCCTGTCTCTCTCTTTTCAATGCTCCTGTTTATATCCAGCAATGTTTTTTCTGCTGCGTCCAGCTTTTCTTTTTCAACTTCTTTGGAATCAACATCCCCTATAATGATATAATTATTGGGCATCTTTACCGAGAATCCTCCCGAAAGCTTCATTCCTTTTGCAGCCAGCCTGCTGTCAAGGCTTTTCATGGTATTTCCTATATTTCCGCCACAGGTTGCAACCGAAAAAATATATTGGTTGCTGAGATTATTGAACTTAAGCCTGTCTATGAATTCCAGAACCATTCCCGGGGGCCCCCACGCATAGACCGGGAACACAAAACCTATTGTCTCGTTGTCACTCAAGCTGTACTCAAATAACTGCTCTCCGCTGTTGATTTTCTCTGAAACTGAGACCAGGTCTTCTCCATTATAGTCTGCTATATTTTTAGCAGCCTGAAGAGAATTGCCCGTACCGGAAAAGTAAAATACCATAACCTTCCCTCCTTAATAATACTTCAAAAACAGTGTATATAGTCAAATATACATTTTATTCCGTAATTATACAAGTGGCCTGTAACATCTAAATCCACACATTGCCGGCGGTTAAATTTTCTCGGGACAATATACGTTCTGGTAGCTGCTGCAGACCACCGGCATTATTTTGGGTTTTGCTGCAAAAGCTTTTCAATATCCTGCTCCATATCTATTGGAGATGTAGTTGGTTCATATCTGCCTGCAACATTCCCCTCTCCGTCTATAAGAAATTTGGTAAAATTCCACTTTACGGAGTCACCATGCAGTGTTTCGGGAAATTTTTCTTCGAGAAGGCTTTTCAGGATTTTTCCAAGGGCGTGATTCATGTCAAAGCCGTTGAAGGGAGCCTGTTCTATCAGATAATTAAACAGGGGATGAGCTCCCGGGCCTCTGACATCTGTTTTTGAAAACATCTGAAAACCAACTCCGTAGTTTAATGTGCAGAAGCTTTTGATCTCTTCATTGCTGCCGGGTTCCTGCTCTGCAAACTGATTTGACGGGAACCCCAGTATTTCCAAGCCCTGTCCCTTATACTTTTCATAAAGCTTCTGCAAATCCTCGTATTGAGGCGTAAAGCCGCACTTGCTCGCCGTGTTTGTTATTATAACTACCTTGCCTTTATATTTTTCAAGTGAAATTTCATTTCCGTCAATTGTTTGAGCCTTAAAATCATAAATATTCATAGATATCTCTCCTCCTTATTTTTAATGCCATATCATAATTCAATTTTATAAAATATAATTGTATACAATCATTATAACCATTCCATAATATTTAGTCAATAAATATGTTTATCCAAAATTAATTTTAAACAAAAAATCCACTAACGGGAAAAATACACCGATAGTGGATTCGAATTTTCTAAATTGTAAAAATATCATATATACTTTTATATAGAAGCTTATTGCATTATCATATTATTTAATGCTCATACCCATCTTGATCAGTAAAAACATCCTGTCGGCTCCGTTTTTCAATAACTCTCTCGAGTTTGCAATAGCCTCGTCCAGCGTCATAATCCCATTGACTGTTGTCATGATGCTTCCCAGATTATTCTGCCAGAAAAGTTCGGCGCCTTTTCCCATTCCTCCGGAAATTACCGCCACAGGTACCTTCTTTGGAGTACAGCGTTTCATTATTCCGGAGGGCACCTTTCCAAATCTGACAGACTGCTCATCAATATTGCCTTCCCCGGTCACTACAAAAGCCGCCCCGTCAATCAGCCCATCGAAGTTAACAGCATCCAGCACAACATCTATTCCAGGCTTCAACCGGGCACCCATAAAAGCCATCAGGGCTGCTCCCATCCCTCCTGCAGCTCCGGCTCCGGGAATGCCGGCAATTTCCTTGTGAAGTGTATTTTCCACAACCCTTATATAATTGGACATGCCTTTTTCCAGCCTGTCCAGCAAATCCGGAGTAACTCCCTTTTGAGGACCGTATATGTATGTTGCACCGTCTTTCCCCAGCAAAGGGTTTGAGACATCGCATATCACTGTGATATCACATTCCGAAACTGCGGGATTCAAACCTGTTGCATCAATGCTGCAGACCAGCTCCATATCTGAACCGCTTCCATGCAGTTCTTTTCCGTAAGCATCCAGGAACCGCACACCAAGAGCTCTCATGGCACCCATCCCGCCGTCATTGGTTGCACTGCCTCCGATGCCAATGATAATGCTGCGGATTCCCTCATCCAGTACCTTCCGGATCAGCTCACCCGTGCCATAGGAGGTTGCCGCAAGAGGATCCTTCTTTCCGCCCGGAATCAGGAATAAGCCCGACGCCTGTGCCATTTCAATGACAGCGGTCTTACCTTCATGTATGTATCCGATTACCGCCTCTACCGGATTGTTCATAGGTCCGGTGACGGGGACCGTTTCTCTGGTTCCGCCTGCCGGCACCGTCAGCGCATCTATGGTTCCTTCTCCGCCGTCGGCCATGGGAACCGGTACTGTTACAACGTTGTCAAAGATACGTCTTGCAGATTCATTGAGTACGTCAATGATTTCCAGGGAGCTCAGGCTCCCCTTAAAAGAGTCGGGTGCAAATACTATTTTCATTTAGACCTCCATGAGCTGAGCCATGGCTTTGAGCCACACCGCAGCCACAAAATAGTTATGAAATTCGTTCACTCCAATATCCGCTATAAAGATTAAAACTCTATTGTATACTTTTTATCATCATAAACCGCTTTAGCAGTGATAATGCCTTTTGAATGCCGTCCCAGCAACATGACTTTTTTGGGCTCATGGGGCAGAAGATCAAAGTAATTGTCCGAAAAAAGCCAGCCAAATTCGTCCCCATCTTCATTACCGAGCAATTCAACACATCTTGCAAATTTTTTTGATGTTACGACAAGACAGCTGCCGCCTTCTTTTGAAATTTCCAGGCCGGTATCAACAGGATACATTAAATGCCTTTCCAGCTCAAATACATCAATACATTCCGCAATCACCCCACCACCGGGTGCAAAAGCTTTCGCACAGACCAGGAGCCGCCTGCGGAATTGTCCGAATTTATCCAGATCAGCCAAAACCTTTGACTCATCGGCCTTAACGGAAAATGGTACGCTGAATCCCTTTACATAACTATTATTATCCATGTCAAACAATTTTATGTCAAGTATTCCTTCAACCTGATTCATGGTGTCATTGGTCATCCAGACATAACCATGCTGTGAAAATTCACAGGACAAAAGGATGGGTTCATAGGCCCGCTTCAAGGCATAATAAGGATAATACGGCTCCTGGAAATAATCTATGACTCCATACGATATAATATTGCTGTTATTGTTGAATTTCCAGAGCATATGCCCCTTTGTCCTGCGGGAACTTTTTCGGTCGGCGGCCGGGCGGCCCCTGCGGAATCTTTCCACATCACTCCGGATATATTCGGCATGTGCGGCACCAATGCGGTAAATCAATTCTTCAGGCGAATCCGCGTCATAATAATGCTCAACAGGTCCCAATTTAATGTGCCCGATATTTGTATTGTGACCACACCAGGGCTCGGGCCATGGCAGGGGATTTTTTCTGCTGACCTTTGCAGTATATCCCACAGGCCACAATTCTTCCGGCGTCATCATTCTTTTCATGGTACGCAGCGGTGGAGTAGATACTCTGCAGTTTTCACTGAGAAAAACAGGATAATCCCTTTCAGGTACAAACCATAAATGCGTATACCCATGGGTATCTCCTGCCGACGGGTCATTTGCCCATTTTCCTCCATAAGGAGAGGATGGATGGTACAAACGGTCCGGATCCAGTCTTTTACATACCTCGGGAAAAACCTCCATAAAGATTTTTTCACCGAAGCAGTATTCATCCGGAAAATCATAATCGCGGGATAAAAACATTTCATTGCCGCCGCACCACAATAAAATACACGCATGATGGCGAAGCCGTTTTACAAGCTGCTCGGCTTCCCTGCGGCAGGCTTCCGTAAACCGGGGCTCTTCGCTGTACATGGAATAGCAAAGATAAAAATCCTGCCACACCATAATCCCCCGAATGTCGCACTGGTCATAAAATGCTTCGTCGTAAACTTCGCTTTCTCCCCATACCCTGACTATATTGCAATTTCCCAGCTCTGCCAAATCCAGAATTCTGTTCATCCGTTCTTCATTATAGCAATTGGTAAGCGTATCGGGGTGGGTAAGATTCACTCCCCACAGCTTGAGCGGGTGTCCGTTTATCCTGTAATCAAAGTCTCCGGCAAGTTCAAGTTTCCTGAAGCCGACTTTTTTTATGAGCTGGTCACCTTTTTTACTCCCGCACCTGATACAAACGGTGTATAAATATGGTTCCCCGTGTGTGTAGGGCCACCACAGCTGTGGTTTTTCTATAGTTATGCGCATTTCTGCCGAATCTTCTGAAATTACCGATTTTTCCAGGCCTTTCAGATTGTTGTCCCCGTCATACACCGATATGGTACATTCGGCTTCGGCGCTGTAGTTCTCCAGTTTAAGGCTGCAGGTAACCGTTCCTTCGGTATAATCCCCGTTTAAGAACGAATCCAGCTTAAATTCCTTTATCCTGAGTGTCTCTGCCTGTTCCAGTACAACCTCCGAATAAATACCGCACCTGATAAGACTCGGAATAGGCCCGTTGTAATCATGGAACCCGGAACGGAACACCCTTTCACAGGAATTTGCGGGCACTCTGCCGGCATACTTTTCCGGTACCTCTATTGAATCGATCACCTTTTTTGAAGAATGAAAATATACTATCAGGGTATTGTCCTTCTTCAAATTTTCCAGCCGTTCTGTTTTGTGCTGCAGGTAAACATTATCGAACCCGGCTATGCATTGTCCATTCAGATATATATCTGCATAAGTATCCAGACCTTTAAAATGTAAATAAGATGGAAGAGCCGGATCATCAACTTTGAAGTCACAAAAATATATCCAATCAAAGTCATCGATCCAGGTATCCTTATTATGACCCATAATGTTGGGATTTTCTATTATACCGTGGGAATATAAGACATCATGAACCTGAGAAGGCATTTTATTAATAGTATAATTTAAATCCGGGCCATCTCCATTTTCGCAAAGCATATCTGCAAGCCGTTCCGGCGTCAATCTCCCGTCAGGTTTTACCCGTCTTAGCCTCCAACCCTTTTCCAAAATCATACGTTTCATTTTTCAATCCATCCTTAAGTCAGGGTTAGTTTAGAAAACAAACCCTTTGGTAGCCGACAGTTTTTTCATAATACTCTCACTCAGGCGCTTTCCGCTGGCTGCTGAGTTTTTCACAACCTGGTCCGCATTTTTTGCACCGGGGATAACACTGCATATTCCAGGATAGCTCAAGTTGTATGCCAGTGCCAGTTCATTCATTTTCATACCGGTTTCCCTAACACATTCCTCGATTATTTTCATATCCTCCTGTACTGTTTCAAAACGTTCCCTGCTCCAGAAACCTTTTCTGTTATCACCATCGCTGAAATTCGTATCAACACCATACTTGCCTGTCAGAATCCCGCTTGCAAGGGGCTGGCTTGTAAAAACAGCTATATTTCTGTCCTTTGCAATCTTCACAACGTCGATATTGGATTTGTTCAGAATATTAAACGGACACTCAATCGCTTCTATAACACCATTTTTATCTTTTTCCAGTGCATGCAGGGTATCTGCCGCTCCCCACATGGCCAGACCGCAGGATCTCGCCTTGCCCGACTTTTTGATCTCTTCCATTGTACTGAAAACTTCAGCTTCATCCTGCCACTTTGAATCAGGAACATGCAAAAGATAGACATCGACATAGTCTGTTTGGAGTCGCTGTAAACTTTCATCCAGGCTCATCATGAGATAATCCCTTGTAAAATTCTTGTTTCGCTCGGGTACGCGGAAATTTGTTCCCCCTTTTGTTACAATAACTGCCTCTCTGCGCATTCCTTTAAAGAATTCACCGATCAGTTCTTCACTGTGCCCATCTCCGTATGAGTCACAGGTATCATAAAAATTAATACCCTCATCCAGAGAAGCCTTTAATGCAGCTTTGGCATCCTCATCCTGTCTGCCGCCGCCCCAGGCTGTTCCACCGATCGCCCAGGCTCCGAAGCCCACATCCGAAACTTTAAAATCCGCTTTTCCAAAATCATTATATATCATAGAAAATCCCAATTCCTTTCATTCTTATTATTCAGCCAACCTTTTCCTTAAAATCTCCAGGTAGTCTTTATTAATAATGCAATTCCTGAAATGGAATGCCTGCATTATATTGTCAATTTCTGTTTCGGTCATACTTGCAAATCTTCTTGCATAAGCCGGCTGCAGCATTGCAGCAGCATAACCTGTGAGAGCCGCATAGTTGAAGGTATATGCATTAGCGGCATTCTGGCATTGATAATTGCTCGACTCGGACAGTATCAAGTCAGCCAGTTCACGTGATTTGACTCTTCCGGGAGAATCCCAGTACTGTGCTACAAAATTTTCTGCACCCAGATTCCGTTTCATCTGCTGTACAGGTTCTACTATCTTCATGTAATCTGATTCCGGATCCAGGGTTACCCATCCCATTATTCCCGCATCTTTATATGTCCAGGTTGTCCAGTGTATATCACACTCATTGTATACCGCCAGCTGGTCATCCATTGCTTTAAGTCTGTAATGCAATTGCTCCTTTTCTCCATGGTATTGAGAGCCGAATTCACCCACCCACAGAGGAACATTATGTTCTCTGCTGAAAATATATCCCTGACAGTTCAAAATGTCCATTCTCTGGCGGTTTTTGTCCCAGTAAACCAGTCCTGCCTCGGACTGGTAATAACCCGGATAAGGACCTGATCCAAAACCAGGTGAGGTATAATTGTGACTGCTGTAAACCAGATTAGGAGCGAAGGGTGCTTCAAGCCCCTCAAAATATCTCGAATAATTATCCCCTTCCAGGAAAATGATATGTTTGGGATCAATATCCCTGATTGCTTTTACGGTACGGCTGTACAAGCTGTTCATAGCCTCCCAGTCCGGTCTGTAATGTTCGTAAAAGTCGAAGGCATGCTCACCATTCGGGTTTCCGGTTGAAGGTTCATTTGTCAGATTATATCCGGCAACAACATTCCTTCCCCCATACCTGCGTGCAAACTCCTCCCACAATGCGACAAATCGATCCTGAAAGAGCTTGTGAGTCCATAGCAAAGCGACTCCCCTCTCATTGTCGGAATGCCAGTGACAATTCTGCCAGCCCGGTGCCGCATGCATATCCAGAATAACGTAAATGGAATATTTCTCGCACAGCTTCAAAATACCGTCCAAACGTTTAAAACCATCCTCATTGTAAGAAAACGGTTTATCGTCTGTTTCAAAGCACCTGTAATTCAAAGGAATACGGATGCAGTTTGCACCGCTGGCCGCAATAAAAGCAATATCATCCTCCGCAAAGAAATTATCCGCCATACGGTCAAAAAACATTTTTCCTTTTACGCTTCCCAGAGTATCCAGCATGTGTTTTCTCAAAGTACTCTCGGTTCCCGGGTAAGCATTTATAAAATCCTCAAGATTGAGAAATCCTCCAATACAGGTTCCGCGTAAGTTTACAATTTTTCCGCTTGTGTTAATAATTTTTCCATTTTCTATTTGTAGTAAATCCATAATTTTTGTCCTTTACCATGAGTATTTATATAAATTTATTAAACTGACATACTGCTATTCTTTCACAGCCCCCGCAGAGAGTCCTTTAATTACCTGCTCCTGACATAAGAAATAGAAAATCATTACAGGCAGTGAAGCTACCAATACCGCCGTAAGGATAGCAGGAATATTTACAGATTCCGCCCCATAGAATTCACGGATCCCTATAGGCAGTGTTTTCTGACTGGGCGAGTTGATCAAGGTCAAACCAAATATAAATTCATTCCAGCATGCCAGAAAATTAAAAATAGCCACAGTTGAAACCGCCGGCAGCGAAAGGGGCAGCATAATCTGTCCGTATATCCTGAAAACCGACGCTCCGTCAATATAAGCAGATTCCTGTATACTTTTGGGTACTTCTTTGAAAAAACCCGTCATAATAAATACCGAAATGGGAATTGCAAAGCTTGTATAAGGTCCGATCAAGCCATAGGTTTTATCCAATAATCCCAGCTGTCTGTTTAATGCAAAAATCGGGATCAAGGTTGTGTGTGCAGGAATCATCATACCTACTAAAAACAGCATGAAAACTGCCTTGTTAAGTTTGAATTTCATTGTCGCCAATGCAAAACTTGCCATTGATGCTATAAAAATAGCCAGTGATACCGAAATACCAGCTACGAACAGTGAATTGAACAGGTATCTTAAAAAATTGGCCTTGAAGACCGCAACAAAATTGCCTGTGTAAAAAGTTGACGGAATATTCCAGAAGCTCTGCATATACCCGGTCTGATCCTTAATGGAGGTAATAAGGACAAAAACAAACGGAAATCCGAATATTATTAAAAATAATATTGCTACAAAATATAAAAGAGCCTTAAGGGTAATTTGCTTTGTCATTAATTCTTCTCCTCCTTTCTGCGGGTTCCAAATTGGAACAGAGCAACCATGGTCAGGGATACTATAAACATAAATGCTGCAACCGAGCTGGCATATCCCATATTTGAGGACTCGAAGCCATTTTTGTACATATAGGTCGCCATTACTTCCGTTGCACCGTTAGGTCCTCCTCCTGTCATAACATACACCAGGTCGAAGTACTTTAAAGAACCTACCAGAGATAAGATTGCCGATGTCTTCAAGGTCGGCGCCAGCAAGGGCAGGGTAATGCTCTTGAACAGCTGAAGCTTGTTTGCTCCGTCTATGGTGGCTGCCTCATTAATTTCATCTGCGATATTTGTAAGCCCTGCCCGGAGCAGGATCATATACTGGGGAATATACTGCCAGCATACAACAAATAAAACTGCGGGCATCGCACTTTCAGGATTTCCTATCCAGGCCATGTTCTCAAGAGATTTAAAGCCCATGGCTGTAAACACATGATTGATCAATCCGTAATAGGGGTCAAACATCAGCAGCCAGATGATACCTGTTGCGACAGTTGACAGCAGCATAGGCATAAAGTATACGGTTCTGAAAAATTTTGCTCCGCGGATCTTACTGTTGACAATGAGCGCCAGAATAAGTCCGAATGAGAGCTGGAATACAATTGAAACAACCACAAGAATAAGATTATTTTTTAAAGCCAGCCAGATATTAATGTCCGTAACCAAATTAATATAATTCTTTAATCCAATAAATGTCATCTTGGGACTTAATCCCGACCATTTCATAAAGCTATAGTAAAAAGTCCGGAAAATACCGTAAACATTATAAGTTCCATATACCAATAATGCGGGCAAAAGAAATAATACAATTGTTATTCGTTGTTTCATCGCTTGTTTTGTTTTATTTTTTTTAATATAATCGTTACCGGGCATAGTCCCCTCAAGCGTTTTCATTAATGTAGCACCTCACATTGCTTATTAAAATTCAGGGTTTGTAACCATAAAGGGCTAAGTCAAGCCCAAATTTGACTTAGCCCTGTGGGTTTTTGTTCAGTGAGTAATTTATTTTTCTTTTAATACTTTTTGTGCCATGTCCTCACACTTTTTGTATACGTCTTCAGGACTCATTGCTCCGCCGATCAATGCCTGTGTAGACTGATTGAAAGCATTTGCAACTTCTGTAGGAAGTCCCTGGTCAAAGAAGTTCTGAACCGAAGTGGACTGTGATAGAATTCCCATAATTCCACTTACAATAGGATCTTTTATGTTAACATCCTTTGTAGCAACCAGGATACCTCCGTCATTTGCATTTCTTTCATTAAGCTCTTTATCGGTTGTATAATACTTCAAGAATGCTACAGCATCATCAGGATTTTTACAGTCCTTGGATACCGAAAATGCATTATTTCCAAGCAGGGTTTCCTGTGTAGTTCCTTTTCCGCCGCTAACTGTGGGGAATGGAGCAACTGCAAGATTGTTTTTGTAGAAATCGGGGCTTTCGTCCTTAGCGGCAGAACTCATGCTGCCTGTCTGCAGCATCATAGCCGCCTTTTCAGAGTAAAACAGCATGCGGTCTCCGCCCGTATCATAGTTAATTCCGTTAGTACCTGCCGGGAACCAGCCGTCGTCAACCATTTGCTTAATGTTCTTTCCGGCATTTATAAATGCATCTTTATCAAATACGCCATTTCCTTTATCTTCAAGACCGGTTATTATGGCATCCTTTCCGCCGAAACGGATGTACTGGTAAATGTAGTACATAGCTCCTGGCCATGCTCCTTTGTTACCCATTGCGAAAGGTATTATGCCGTTGTCTTTGAAAGTCTTTGCAACAGTTTGCATTTCATCCCATGTCTTTGGGAATGTCAAGCCGTATTTATCAAACAAAGCCTTGTTGTAGTATATTACAGTACCTGTAAGTATATAGGGAACTCCATATACTTTTCCGTCAAAAGTATCAAGATCCCATGCAGCTTCCGAGAGCTGTGATTTAAAATCTGTTGTCTTGTCTGTGATCTCCAGCACCTGGTCTTCATCAACAAACTGCCTGAGCCAGGCGCCACCCCATGAATGGAAAATATCCGGAGCTTGACCGCTTCCCATAACTGTCTTTAATTTTGTCTTGTAGGGGTCGTTTTCAAAAAACTGTATCTCAACCTCTACATTATTGGTTTTCTTAAAATTTGCCGCCGCATCGTTGAAAACTTTAGTAGCTGCATCATTCTTGACGATTGTCCATAAAGTAAGGTGCTTTGCTTCACCGGAACCACTTTGGACACCACTTGCAGATGATTGAGAAACTGCTTCCGATGTATTTCCTGATGTGTTTGAACTACCACAAGCGGCTAAGGACATCATTGTAGAAACTGCAAGAACGATTGATAATAACCTCTTTTTCATTTTCTTCATAGCCTCCTCAAAATTGTTTTATAACCCGTACTACACAAGGTTTGCTTAAAATGAAATCGCTCTCAAATCTGAGCAGAAATAATTGATACGAAACTGTAGTCACATCATATAAGTTGAATAAAAAACATAATAAAACCTTGCTTTTTTTAGTCATATTTACAACGGCTTTGTTAAAAAATGTACTTTTGAATCGTCTGTATCCGGATATCTTGTTTTGAATTGTAAGCGCTCTCATTTCAACCTCAATTCCAATTATACAATGAAAATGTATTTTGTCAACACTTTACCCGGATTATTTTTTTCATTTTCATCCGGTCAAAAAGTAATAATTCAAATTTGAAGAATATAAAAAAGATGCTGAGAAATGCGGCCGTACCGCATCCTGCAACATCTTTCCATACGAAGTATTAAGTTCTCTCTATTTCAGAGGAATACACGTTTTTCCTTCAAATAATTTGGCTTTCATAGTTATTGTAGATTCTTTCGGTTTTTCTCCGTCCAGCCAGGCAACCATTAATTCGGCCGCAATTTTGCCCATTTCATGTGTAGGTTGTTCCATTGTAGTCAAAACCGGCAAATACGCCGAGTGGTCGAAAGTATCCCTGATCCCGTCAAATCCTATAACCGAGACGTCCTCCGGCACACGTATGTCCATTTCACCGGCAGCAAAAATGCCTCCATAGGCCGATTCATCACTTCCAAAAAAGACTGCAGTGGGAGGGTTCTCATGAGTCATAAGCTGTTTCATACCCCAGTAGCCGTCCTTGAAAGAATGCCCTCCATTTATAATGTTGTCGGGAGATACCTGTAGTCCGGCTTGCTCCATTGCCCTGGTAAAACCTTCAAGCCGGGCTTTTCCGATTCCGCTTGTCAACAGACCCGTTATATGCCCAATAGACTTATGCCCAAGATTAATTAAATAGTTTGTTGCCCGGTATGCCCCTTCTACATTATCTACATTAACACTGACTATCCTGGGATCATCCGCACAATTCTGGATAACAATATATGGAATGTTAACGCTCTCTAAAAAATCGATATCTTCTTTTTCCAGGTCATTCAGCAAAGTCATGATAACTCCGTCGACCCCGTGACTTACAAGGTTTTTGAGATTATCTTTATATGCCTTTTGGTAGTCCCAGAAGGTCTTATGCTTTTTACTGTTTGCAAAGAATAAACCATAATTTGTAGGAACTACACCATCTTCAATTCCCGATATATAGTTGCCCCAAAAAGGCTGTGTAATATTATAAATCAGAGCACCTATTATATTGCTTCTTTTCCTTACAAGTGAACGAGCAGCAGCACTTGGGATATAATTGAGCTCATTGATAACCTCTTCAACTTTTTTACGGGTTTCTTCCCTTACCCCCGGAAAATTATTTATTACTCTGGACACTGTAGCACGTGATACTCCGGCCTTTTTAGCAATTAAATCAATATTCATTGCTTCCACCTTTTTGAATTATTTCATATGTAGAATAACATATATGATTTTTTTAAACAAGCATCAACTTCATAATAAACAGCAATTTTAACTGAAATTCACAGATGCCGGACTACAAAATGTGAGCGTTCTCATTTTGTTAGGCGATCCAAATATTTATCAGGCTTGAGTTCAAGTTCATGAGTTTTTACACAGTGTAAGGTTTAAGTTTTGAATACCACTTCGTTGGCAAAATAGCAGGGTCGTTAACATTATTTCTGTCTCCCAGAAGTTCCTTGCATAAAGACATTATTATATGACCTCTGAGATCATTTTCAACCCTGTTTTCTTTAAACTGCAGCAAAAAATAATCAAGTGCCCCGTTTCTCAATTTTAGAATACTTTCATACTCTTTACCGTGAGCCCTGATATAATCTTCCGGGCTGGAGGAGGATCCGGGTGCTGTAATTACCCTGAGATATTGCTCAATTTCCCCGGCTGTTTCCTTATCCTCATACTCCGTTGATTTCATTTGGCTGCCGGCAGGAATGGAATCCGAATCTTTTTGAACTCCTACCCGCATTTTGGTTACCCTGTCCAGCAGTTTTTGCAGCAGCTCCCTATCAGCCGAATAGGAGCGGACATCTTCTCCCAGCAGTTTCTCTGGCATAGAGCGGGTAAAGGTAAATCCATATGAGGCTCCGTCGTATTTACCGGTATTGTCTGATAATCTGTATTTTATTGTATCCACATTGTCAATCAGACTGAAAAGCATTACAGAATTGGGGAACAGAGCACTTCCGCTTATGGCTCCATTCTCCAATATACCTGAAACCTCCCTCATATCCATATTTATTGTGATCCCAAAGGGACGGGTCCCGGTGTGCAGCTCCACAGTTTCCCTCACCAGACCTGCCGGAAACGGCATGGCATCAATCAGTGCAACAACTTTTGCGTTATTACCGACATATGCCGTCTTGCCAGCCAGCATTTTGTCAATATCATATTCCTGGTTGTTATAACCCCTGCTTCCCCTGATTGGATTGGTGACAAAGCCGATTATAAAGGCTGCTGTTAAAACTGTTATAAGAATGGTAATAAAAAAGGAAGGAGTTGTTAATTTAAGTATATTTTTAATCCTTGCCTTAATGGAACTTTCTCCAAAAGCAAGAGGACTAACCGGCCCGCTCCTCCTGATCGACATTGAAAGCAGGGATTTGGAGTAATTTATTTTTGCCGTATTGCCCAGCTTCCTGATTACACTTTCATCACAGGACATTTCCATATCCCTGCTCATAAGTAAAAAGGAAATCCATATCAAAGGATTGAACCAGTGCAGCAGCAGAGCTAAAAAGGAAACCGGTTTTATCAGATAGTCCAGGCGTTTGATATGGGTCTGCTCGTGAAGCAGGATACAGGTTAATTGAGTCTCATCCAAACCTGTGGGGATATATATCCTTGGTCTTAAAAAACCGTATACAAAGGGAGTTGATATTCTGTCAGTCTCAAAAATGTTATCTTTAAACAATGTGGCTGTTTTTATATTCCTGGAAATTTTAAAATAGGAGATAATACTGTAAATACTGAGAGCAGCTATTCCTGCAAGCCATATTAAAGCCGCAATTTGAACAGTCGATTCAATGCTGAGTCCTCCTGTTCCGGGTGAGGCGGCAGCGGTTGCTGCTGTTTTATTTAAGATGTTACCGGAGACAGCAGCATTGTCATTCTGTAAAATTGGATTTGCTGTCAATAGGTTGAACCTGTCCGGGATTAATTTTATCGCCGCCTTGACCCCGGCATTTTTTGACAGTTCCAGAATACCCATAAAGCTGAACCGGGAATTAATGCTGAAGGGGAGAACAAGTCTTATTAAAACCGGAAGCCAAATGACATATGAAAAGATTTTGGGCGCTCTCCTGAGAAAGACACGTATAATTATTACGGCTGCGGCGGCAAAGCTTGCAGTCATACTCATATGCAACAGGGTAATAAAAAGTTCTGTCATTTGGCGGCCTCCTCAATAATTCGTTTCAACTCCTCAGCTTCCTCTTCAGTAATTTTTTTATTTCCGAAAAAAGCTGTTAAAAATTGCGGAAGTGAACCGTCAAAAGCTTTTTCAACTATAGTTGTACTCTCATACCTCTGAGCTTCCGATTTTTTTATTACGGCAGATACCATTGCGTTTTCATTTTTTAGAATTCCTCTGTCACAGAGCTTCCTCAGAACCGTATAGGTTGTCGACTTCTTCCATCCCAGACTGTTTTGGCACAGCTTTACAAGCTCTGTTGAATTTACCGGTTCATTATCCCATATCAGACTGACAAACCTGTATTCTGCATCATATAATTTATACTGTTCCATGTGAATTACCTCCGGTTATTTGCATTAAACAGAGAAGGTCTATCGCGATAAACCTAAACCTGTTTTTAGTTTATCGGAATAGACCTCTGTTGTCAATATGGAAATGTGAGGAAAACCGTATTGCTTCTGTTTAAAGTCCCTCATATGATACAAAAGCATTCACGGGTCTTCTCTGGGTATTATGCCTGTCAGGTGAGACGGGCTCGCAATCTGCATAACCGACAGCCAGAATATTCACCGGTTCCAGGTTGTCAGGCAGCTTGAATTCCTCTCTTATTACATCAGGTTTGAAGTAGCATATCCATACACTGCCCAGCCCAAGTTCCGTGGCCTGCAGCATCATATGGTCGGTAACTATACTTGAATCAATATCTACAAGCTTCTTGCCGTCAAAGGGCCTTTTCCAGGCCTTATCGTGATCTCCGCATACGATTATGGCAAGAGGAGCTCCAAAAATGTTGGCAGCCTTTTTAACTTTTTCAAGCCCCTCCTCTTCCTGCACCACAATTAATCTGTAGGGCTGGAAATTGGCACCTGTCGGCGCAACTCTTGCCGCCTCCAGGATTTTATCCAGCTTTTCCTTCTCAACTCTCTTTTGCTGGTACTTTCTGACCGAGTATCTCTTTTTTGCAATTTCCAAAAAATCCATTCAGACCATCCTTTCAAATAAAACACTAATGTATGCATTTTCCTTTTATGCTATAATAATAATACCCTCTATTGACAATGTACAATACAGCCGCAGGGCAAATTTACCACTCAAAAACGTATTGTACATTGTTATATATAGGGTACTATTTTATTAATATCAGTATAGCAAGTACACATTTTAAATACCATAGTTTTCCAAAAAACTCCCAGGTAACGGAGCAGTCTTTGCGGCTGTCTGCAATAGAAACTGAAAAACCGGCTGTTCCCGTGGGGCAGCCGGTTATATTTTAGGATTTACTGTTGGAATGGTCTCTTACAAGAATTTTATCTATCAGGCCGTAGGCTTTTGCCTCTTCGGCAGACATATAAAAATCTCTTTCAACGTCCTTTTCTATCTTTTCCAGTGGCTGGCCGGTTCTTTCACTGTATATTTTATTTATTCTGCTCCTGGTTTTTATTATATGCTCGGCATGTATTTTGATATCTGTGGCCTGCCCTTGAATGCCGCCGCTCACCAGAGGCTGATGTATCAATATCTCACTGTTTGGCAGGGCAAAACGTTTTCCCGCAGCACCTGCAGTCAGCAAAAACGAACCCATGCTGGCGGCAAACCCGATACAAATAGTAGAAACATCACATTTAATATACTGCATGGTGTCATATATTGCAAAGCCTGCAGATATAGAGCCTCCCGGACTGTTTATATAGAAATTGATGTCTTTGTCGGGGTCTGCCGCTTCCAGGTAGAGCATTTGTGCAACAATCACACTTGCAGATTCATCTGTGACCACATCACTCAATATTATTATTCTGTCATTCAATAATCTTGAAAATATGTCGAAAGACCGTTCTCCGTGATTTGTTTGTTCAACTACAATAGGTACTAAACTCATTATATCAACTCCTTTATATCGTAATAAAATTATGCTGCAGCTGAAAGAGTCGTTACACGTGATGAAGAACCAGTCAGCTGCTTCACACCGGTATAAGTCTTCTTTTCAGGATTTTTGCTGTAAGTATTTCTGTATTCTCTGGGACTGATTCCGTATGCTTTTTTAAAAGCCCTGGAGAATGACTCTTCCGAGCCGTATTGAAACTTATGGGCAATATCGGTTATTTTTTCACCGGTTTCTGAAAGGGCTTCCGAAGATGCCGAAAGTCTTCTTTCCCTCACATACTCCATTACAGAACTTCCTGTGAAACTCCTGAAGAGCCTGTGAAAATAAAATTCCGAAAAGTAAGCCTTCCTAGCTATGTCGTTTAAATTAATCTCTTCACACAAATTTTCTTCTATATATCTGATTGCTTCTTCAATAGCGGCTTTGTAATCCATGACAACCTCCTTGTGTTCCGTATTCCGGTTTAGCCTCACTGTCCCCAATGTATTAGATTTATTGTCTCATTGGATGTTCTCCTATACATATTATATTACCAAAATGATTAAATTACCTGATTTTCCTTGCCAAATTATATAAATCCGCACGCACAAAAAAAAGACTCAATAATACCTGATTATAATCAGGCAATGAGTCAGCGAATTTAAAATAAACGCATTTAGGGAGTTCATATGAAATTTAAACAAAACCTATATTAAACTCTATTTTGCCGATTTGTGATTCAAAATCAACAGCCAGGGTTTCATGCAGGTTTATATCACATGCTTCAAATATGACCATGGGCGGGCTGATATGCAGTGCTACTCCCAATGAAGCCATCATAGTGGAGGAGGTTCCGGCAATCATACCGGACAGTTCTCCAATGGCACTTTTGGCCATTTCGTCAATAACTGAAACGCTCATACCCATCATCATGGCCGAAGCCAGGCTTTTGGCGGTATCCTGGGACATTGATAATACGATGTTGCCTTGAATTCCACCATTTAGCAGTATAATTGTTGATACATCTGAATCTACATACAGTTTACTTTTCTTTTTTATGTTTGTCCTCTTGATACCCCCGACACCGAATTGTTCCAATGTCTTGCCAAAAGCCTCTAAAAACAGGTTAATATATTTAGCGTCCATAGATATTACCAACACTCTTCATAAATTAGTATCGCTTTCCGGATCAATCCCTTGTCCCCTTAAAATAATCTTCTTTGTGACGTATATCATCAATCAATTGCTGAATCTTTATTTTTTGATATGTCAAATATTCCAATTCCTTTGAATCGATTTTTCCCGTATTACTTTCGATTCTGTTATCAATTTTGTTTATTACTTCATTTAAATCCTTGATGGTTTCCACGCTTAACATTTTATACCCCTCCTTATTTAACCATGATTTAACCATATCTTATGTTTCGTCATTTTATTAACATAAAATAATGCTTTTAGCCTATTTTCCCATTTAAAATAAGAATCTAGAACTAAAAGCATTGTATTTTGTTTCCATAAAATGTGAAAATCAAACTAGATTAATGATTTAATTTAACGCGTTGTGCTAATTTATTTAATTTATACTTCACCTAGATAATATTTATATATCAACTGGTAACTTCCGTACTAACTTCATAAAATAAAAATGCACCCAAAACAATTGCGAAAATTGTATCGC
This sequence comes from Bacillota bacterium, assembly GCA_023392075.1. Taxonomy (GTDB): domain Bacteria; phylum Bacillota; class Clostridia; order Acetivibrionales; family DSM-1351; genus Ruminiclostridium. Next base: position 45,394 of record JAEVZU010000089.1, read on the forward strand.
CTCATTTTAAGCGGTTTTGTCGTCGCTCAAACTCGACCTCCTGTCTTGATTTGAAGCTCAAAGCAACGTCCTGTTGCTTTGCCGGCAAAACCGCTTTACCTTCGTCGACAATTTACCGCAATTGTTTTTAACTGTGCATCTTATTTCATGAAGTTGTACTCGCGTACCAGTTGACTCTGATTAAATATATCTGTAAAGCAAAAAGAAAATAAAGATACCGGTAAAATTTCAGGCATTTTTTTTGCAGCCGTCAAAGTTACAGGAGGTCCCAAAGGGTTGTCCCCAAATAAGACAAATGATAATAATGTATCACTGATAATAGTGCGCGAGGACAAACTTCAAAAAATGGGAGCTCTATTAAAAGCACATGCTTGAAATTGTAGGCGAAACACAAGTATTTTTGCTGGCAAATCGGCAGGAAGCCGATTTGAGCAGCAACCCGAAACAGGAGGTTGAGTTTGCTGCGACAGCAAAAATACTTGTGATGAGCCGTACAAATTTCAGCATGTGATTTGTGAGCTCTCCATTTTTTGAAGCTTGTACGGGAGCACTATTATCAGTTTTGCATAAATTTAAATTGTCTTAGTTTGTGGACATGCCCCTAGCAGAAGAGAGACACACTGTTGATTGTCCTGCGACGGCGGAGACACTTGAAATAAAACGTACAAATTTCAAGTAGTTTCTTAGTGTACATCTGTTTTATATAAGTTGTACGGGACAATTATCAAGACAAATAAATGAATATAAAATTGCCTTATGTCAATTAATCCTGCCGGCCTTATATGGCCGCATCCGCACATTCAATCATTTCCACTTGAAAACGTGTCGAAAAAACTATATAATCTTAAAATGACTAAA